>DAOQBX010000328.1:0-2850 GCA_035340155.1 Anaerolineales bacterium
ATACGCCTTCGCGTAACGTCAGGTTGGATTCCTTTGCAACCTCGCGTGCATGATCGAAAAAGGTCCGATCGTAAGGCTGGCTCATATCCGGGAAGCGCGGGCCGATCTCATCAAGGTTGGGACCCATGAGCGGGTTCAAGCCAGACATCCCCATCAGGTTGAGTTGATCGGTGATAAGCATTACATCGCCGGGCGCAAAGTCCGAGTTGACGCCCCCGGCGGCATTGGTGACGATCAGGTTCTGAATGCCAAGGCGCTGCATGACGCGCACCGGCAGAGTCACCTGGCCCATGGTGTAGCCTTCATAGTAATGGATGCGTCCCTGCATCACAAGCACTGGTTTACCTTCCAACATACCGATCACAAAGCGGCCTACGTGTCCATGCACGGTCGAAACGGGGAAGTTCGGCAGGTCACTATAAGGAATATGAACCGCTCCTTCGACGGAATCAGCCAGTCCGTTAAGCCCCGAACCAAGAATAATTCCACCAATGGGTTGGATGGATATCTGCGTTTTTATCTTTTGAGCGATCTCGTCAATTTGAGCAAGGGAAATAAAAGTTTGCATAGTTGGTTTGTCCATTCGGCAAATTTTGCATACGGCAACGACCCCAAAAGCCGTTCGCGGTGGGATTATATCAGAAAGACCCATGGCCCTTTCTGTAAAAAAATGCATCCTCATTTCAAAGGGTGGATAAAAAACATCTCTTATGCTATCCTCAAGATGCATGAAACATCCCTCTGAAAGTCACTTCAATATCTATGCATCTTTGCTGCTGGGAGGAATCGGGCTCAGCCTGATCTTGATCCCGGAACAAACTCGAATCGTGTCGCTGCCGCAGCCTGCCTGGGTATTTTTTGTTCCCGGTACTGCCTGTTTTATTCTGGCTCTTTGTTTGCAGGTAATAACACTTTTGCCGCTCCCTCAGCGAAAAGCAAGGATCTATCAATTTCTCTCTGCCGCTCTTTTGATCGTCCTCTCAAGCGCTTACTACCAAAACGGATTTGTCATTGAGGGGGGCGTTTTTTTTGTCTGCGGGGTGATGCAATTATTCTTTTTCCTCCCGATTGCCCGGCGCTTCAATCATCTGGACCTGGTCAGTGTCGCGGTTGCTCTGAGCGGGTTCATCGCCGGGATCCAGCTGGCCCTGTCCAACGAGCAGCACGGGAATACCAACCTGACGCAACTTGCGATCGGATTTTTCATTACATCTTTCCTGGGTGCCAGTGGAACGATCCTGCCAGGGTTCAAGGTTAGCAAGTACGTTCAATGGTTGCAAGCCCTGCCCTGGCTGGCATGGGCGATCCTTTGCATCCCATCAGGACAGGGCGCAAATTTTGTTGCCGCTACTGTTCTGATCTTACTGGCCCTGTTCAAAGACCTGCTCCCTATCCAGCGGCTGACATTGCCAAAAGGAGATATCCTCGGGCAGCGAGTCATTATGATCGGCGCCACCATTGAATTGGTGCTGTTGATCTTCATCGGGGCGCTGCTGATCGGCGTGGATCAATCAGTCAATGGGGCGAGCCAGATCTCAGCGCGGCAGGGAGCGTTCTTTTTTTTCATCATTGTTGCAATTGTGATCAATTATGAGGTCATCACCATTTTGATGACCATCCACGGGTTGATGGTGCAGCTAAATAACCCGGAAGAGGACGAACGCATCACTGTCTCCGCTGATGATCGAATCACCTCTGCCTGGAATTCACGGCTTACAAAATACATCAAGCCATACGTTTCAACGCGCGAGGGGGTCCGGATCCGTATGAACGCGCAACTGGACCAGATTACGGCGCTCTCGCGCCAACTGGTAATGGAGAAAAAGCGCAATGCTCAACTGACCCTGCTGTTGGAGTTAAGCCAGCAACTGGAAAATCAGCTCGACCAGCCCGTGGCCGCGCAATTGGTGGTCAACACCCTCGAGCGGGCATTGAACTGTTCCCTGGCTACCATCTACATCCATGAGCCCCAGCAAAAGGAATTCATGCTGCTGGCGGCGGCAGGGCAGCAGACCAGTTTGATCCCGTCAGGCTATCGACAAAGCGCGTCCATTGGTGCGATCGGACGCGCCTGCCGCCAGCGCAAGACCCAGATCATTAATGACATTCGCATGGATGCCGATTACATTCCCTTTAGAAATGAAGAGAATCTTTCCGCCGTGCTGATCCCGTTGATATTCAACGGACACATGAACGGCATTATCACCATCCACAGTGAGGTTCTGAACGGGTTCGGCAGCATCGACATTGGCTTGGCAGAGGCGGTGGCCGCAGAATTGACCCGCGCCTGGGAACGTTCGGGGTATCACCAACGGTTGATGGATCTGATCCAGGCAGGCAGCCAGCTGTCTTCGGTGGTGGACCCGATGGCCACCGCACAGGATGTGGCCGCCATCGCCAGAGAAATCCTGCAGGCGCGCTTCACATACGTGCATATCCAACTGGGGCAGGAGCGGAGTTTCATCCAAAGCGCATCGTCGGGATTTGCCCCGCGTTTATTGGAATCTTTGGAGACTTCGATCGAGACGCAGAACATCATCCAGATCGCGTTTCAGGCCAGCCAACCCTTCCGCGTGCGTGACATCCGCAAGTATTCCTCTACCGCTCATCTTGCCATCGACAATACCGGGCTGCGCAGCATGCTCACCATTCCAATTCGCTGGCATCAGGTGAACATCGGCGGTATCTTCGCGTTCGGGAAACAAAACGAGGTCTTCTTTTCTGAGAACGACGAATCACTGGCTGAACTATTGGCGATCCAGGCGGCGGGCGCATTCGAAAGCACCTGGCTTCAACAAGAGTTGCGTTCCTCCCTGCGCATCACTTCCCTACTCTACCGTTTGAGCAACC
>DAOQBX010000329.1:0-2835 GCA_035340155.1 Anaerolineales bacterium
CAGGGTGATCGAGGCCGATTTAACGGTCTCAGACCGGAGATCCAGAATGATTGCCGCATTGACCACGGAGATGGCTTGCGCGCGGCGTAACGCCAGTTTGATGAATGTCCCGCGCTGGGTCTTTGTTAGGGCCGGGAAGGAGATATCCACCAGCATTTCATCCGGTTCCATCACGGTCTTGCGCACGCCGAGGTAGAACTTTTGCAACGGAACCACGCGCGTCTTTCTAGCTGAGACCAGCGTGACCTTTGCGCCGAGCGCCATCAACGGGGTGATGGTGTCGTTGGCCGGGGAGCCGGTGATGAGGTTTCCGGCCACAGTGCCGCGATTGCGAATCTGAGGCGCGCCCACTTCCCAGCAAGCGCGCGCCAGAGGGTAGGCCCGGGTTCGAATGAGTTTGGATGCGGCGCAGTCGTTGTGTGTGACCAATGCGCCGAGATGGATCACATCATCTTCATCAATATGGATCTGATCCAGTTGGGGAATGCGGGTCACGTCGATCAGGGTGTCGACGCCTTTGCGGACGCCGCGTTCGAGTTCGAGGACAAGGTCTGTGCCCCCGGCAACGATGCGGGCGCGTTCTCGTTTTTCTGCGAGGGCCTTTACGGCCTCAGCGATGGATGTTGCGTTGATATATGCATGCCACATAATAAAAACCATAAGGGGCACAGCCACGCTGTGCCCCTGCTTTTCCTTATCTGCTGCCTGTAACGACCTCGGAGCGGCGTTCGAACGTTTCCACTGCGAGGCGGGTGAGGCCGTTTACATTTCGGATGGCGGCTGGAAGCGCCGCTTCATCGCCAAGGCTGGCTTCGAGATTATCCAACCCGCTTTTGATTTGTTCGGCCAGATCAAAGAATGCGTTGTCGAACTGGTAAATGGCTTCGAGTTCTTTCTCGTTGATCTTGACCGCATCGAACAGGCCGGAATATCCGCGGGCTGCTGTGCTGATCTTGTCAATGAACGTGCGCAGCGCCAGTGCGGTCTTTTCCATATCGTCCACGTAGGTGAACATACTGCTGTTGACAAGTTCCACCTGCAAGTTGGATGCGTGGCTCCACAACTCTTCAAAACGCCGTGCCACCGTCTCGCGCAGGATCTTGTCCGCATCGCGGCGGTTCTGCCTTTCCATATATCCGCTGAAGCCGGGGATGAACCCAAGCAGCTTCTTGAACGGGTCGACCTGACTGCTTACCTTTTCAAAAAAATCGCTCATGTGAGCCTCCTGCTTGATGTACGTACAAGCATTCAAATTGTTTCTACCCGCATTCAATTATATCGTTTATTACCAGTTATAATCAAGTTTGGACAACGATTGGTACTTTCAGGTGACGCCTGCTTTCAAAGAAAAATTGTAGAGAACGTCATTTTGCCCCAATAAAATCCGCCATCATTATATTCTCAGGAGAAGTTTTATGTCTGACCCCGTTAAGGAATTACTCGACCTTGTCGAGAACAGTCTCTCGGTCGAGGGAACGACCGTGCGCGTTTTGGATGAATCTAAATTCAGGAAGAACGTTGGGAAGTTGGTGGAGCGCTCCGCTCTCGCTTCCGACTCCAGCGCAGGCTGGTCCCGTTTTCTGGTTCGTGCTGCGGCACTCGAACTGGGTGTCTATCCCGCCTCCATCCACGAGTTGTACATGGCTCGCGGACGCGGTGATGCCCCGATGACCTTTACCACCCCGGCCTTTAATCTGCGCGCCTTGTCTCACCATGCCGCCCGCGCCATGTTCCGTGCGGCCAACAAGATCAATGCCGGTGCGTTTATCTTCGAATTGGCCCGCTCCGAAATGAGCTATACCGACCAACGCCCTTCGGAATATGCCACCAATATCCTCGGAGCAGCCATTGCAGAAGGATATACCGGCCCCGTATTCATTCAAGGTGACCATTTTCAGGTTTCGGCCAAGAAGTACAAGGCTGACGCTGAAGCCGAATTGAAGGCTGTGCGTGATCTGTCCATTGAAGCGATGGCCGCCGGCTTCTATAACATTGATGTGGATACTTCCACGCTGGTGGATATTCACTTGCCGACGGTGGAAGAGCAGCAAGCGTTGAACAGTCAACTGTCTGCGGAACTTTCGGCATTTATCCGTAACAACGAACCCGCCGGAGTCACTATTTCCATTGGTGGTGAGATCGGCGAGGTAGGGACGAATAATTCCACCGAACCTGAACTGCGCGCCTATATGGATGCCTACAAAGTGGAACTGCAGAAACTTGTCCCCGGCAAACCCGGTCTGAGCAAGATCAGTGTGTTGACCGGCACTTCGCACGGTGGTACTGTTCTGCCAGATGGTTCCATTGCCGAGGTGACCATTGCTTTCGATGTGTTGCGCGATTTGAGCCGTGTTTCTCGTAAAGAATACGGCATGGGTGGCACGGTCCAGCATGGCGCCTCTACTGTGCCGGAAGAGAACTTTAACAAGTTCGTGCAGAATGAAGCGATCGAAGTCCATCTCGCGACGAACTTCGCGACCATGTTCTTTGATAATATTCCGGCTGAGTTCAAGCAGGAAATGTATGCATGGCTGGATGTCAACGCTGCAGCAGATCGCAAGTCCGGCATGACCGATGAGCAGTTCTATTACAAGACTCGCAAGAACGCCATCGGCCCCTTCAAGGCCAAGTCTTATGCCCTGCCCGCAGAAGCGCTGGAGAAACTCGGCAAGGCCTGGGAGGCGCAGTTTGATAAGCTCTTCAATCTGTTGGGCTTGAAGGACACCAAGCAATTTACTGGAAAATTCATTACACCGGCAAAAGTCCAGCCGGTGCTGGCTGATTATGTCAAGCAGGCAGTTGCTGCTGAAGATGTAAGCGACCTCTCGGACTGAT
>DAOQBX010000330.1:0-2829 GCA_035340155.1 Anaerolineales bacterium
AACGAATTCAAAACGCCGGTTCTTACCGCCGAGAATACCAGCATGGGTGCCGGGGTCTGGAAGCGCTTCCGTAAACACCCGGGCGCCATTTTTGGGTTCTTTGTGATTCTAACCCTCGCAGTACTGACAGTACTGGCGCCGCTCTCGCCCTATGATCCGGAATCTTCCAGCATCTCTGAAAGGTATAAAGCGCCTTCAATAACCCACATCATGGGCACTGACGCGCTCGGGCGTGATCTGTTCACTCGCATTCTATATGGCGGGCGCATCTCCCTTACGGTCGGCTTGCTCGTGGTTGTCATCTCCATGGCTATCGGGATTCCCATCGGCGCTCTGGCCGGATATTACGGCGGGTGGTTGGATGCCATCCTGATGCGCCTGACCGATTCATTTTTATCGCTGCCCTCCTTCCTTGTGTTGATCCTGCTCAGCGCCATTTTACGCGAAGTGGAAATTCCCCTCTTTGAACGCAATAACGTTCTGACCATCAGCCTGGTTATCGGGGTGTTTGGCTGGACTACATTTGCGCGGCTGATCCGCGCTGCCTTCCTCACGATCCGTGAAACGGATTTTGTCTCCGCCTCACGCGCTTTGGGCGGATCGGACCTGCGCATCATTCTCGGCCATATCCTGCCCAACGCCATCGGCCCTATCATCGTGGAAGCGACTCTGGAATTCGGTTATGCCATCATTGAAGAATCCGGGCTGAGTTTCCTCGGCTTTGGCATTCAGCCACCCACGCCCTCCTGGGGGAATCTCCTGAGTAACGCACAGGAACACTTTACCAAATATCCCTGGCTGGCGGTTTTCCCCGGCCTGATGATCTTCTTCAGCATCATTTCCATCAATTACATCGGCGACGGATTACGCGACGCCTTCGATCCCTACAAAGTGCTCAATAAGGTCGGCGAAGTCTAACCATCTAGATCGATCTACCCTGCCGTTCTGCATGGGTGAAATTAATTGAATAGAATCTTTCGAATGGATGATCGATTCAACTATTTAACCAAGGAGAAGATGTCATGATCAGTGAAATCGTCCGACCCGCCCTCGAGCCGCTGCGTTCCCCGTACCGTATCCAATACCTGACCGATGAACAACTCGACCAACTTCAGGATGCCACTCTGGAGATCCTTGAGAACGTTGGCATTAAATTCTCCTCTGAACGGGCGCTGGAGGTTCTATCCGGCTACGGCGCTCAGGTGGACAAAGCCACCCAGGTCGTCAAGATGAGGCGCGACCTGGTCTTTAAAGCGATGAAGACTGTGCCGCGATATTTCACCATGGGCGCACGCATTCCTGAATATGATCTAAATCTCGAAGAAGGAGTCACTTACTTCACCACCGATGGTTGCGGCGTGGAGGTGGTGGACCTCGGCTCCACTCAACCACGCCCATCCACCAAGGCGGATGTTGGCATGATGGCCCGGATCGCAGATTACCTGCCCTCGATCGGGTTCTACTGGCCGATGGTCAGCGCGCAGGATCAAGGTCGCACCTCCCCGCTGCATGAGTTGGAGATCGGCTGGAATAACACCGTCAAACATTTCCAATCCGAGACCATCATGGGCGGGCGTGAGGCGCAGTACGCTGTCGAAATGGCCGGTGTGATCTCCGGGTCGAAGGAAGCGATCCGCAAACGCCCACCGTTGTCTTCGCTCATCTGTACAGTATCGCCCTTGATGCAGGATAAGCCTGGCATCGAAGCAGCAATGGTATTCGCGGAAGCAGGCATCCCGGTCGGTTTTTTGGCAATGCCCACGCTTGGAACGACTGCACCGGTTACCCAGGCTGGAGCACTGGCCATGGGCGATGCGGAGATCATCAGCGCCACTGTGTTGATTCAGCTCATGTTCCCGGGTGCTCCTGTCTTCCATTCGATGATGCAAGCCTGGGCGGACATGCGCACCGGCGGGTATGTCAGCTATCCACGCGATGCCCGTGGCCGCTACGGGGTGGTGGAGATGGCCCATCATTGGGGCATGCCTTCGCTTGGTGCATGTTACGGGACGGATTCCGTCCGGCCCGGCACTTGGCAATCTGCTGCTGAACCCGCATTGGATACTTTTTTGGCGGGGTTGGCCAGCCCGGAGATCGTGACGGGTATGGGACTTTCACGCACATATACCCGGCTCTTTCCTGAGCAGATCATCCTTGATGACGACCTGTATCAACGCGCGCGCGCTTATTTGCAGCGCATGGATGTGAATGAAGAATCGCTCGCACTCGAATCGATCCGTAATGTTGGGCCGGGTGGACATTTCCTTGGGCAGAAGCATACCCGCAATCACATGCGCACTTCGCTCGTCCGCGCTGTGACCCATCAGCTGGATGAACAGAATAAATATCGCGACCCGATCGAAGTGGCCCGCGAAAAAGTGCGTTGGATCATCGAAAACCATCACCCTGAACCTCTTGAGGCCTACCAGCAGGCGGAACTTGCGCGCATTGTCGCTTCCGCCGACCGGGAACTGGCTTAACTCAAATCCCAATTGCATATGGAAACCGACCTGCGAGTCCTATCAGAGAACGAGATCGCCCAGATCCACGAACGAACCTTGTCCATTCTTGCCACGACCGGTGTACGAGTGGACACAGCCAGGGGACGAAAGATCCTTAAGAAGGCTGGGGCCGAAGTCAACACCAACACTAACATTGTGCGTTTTTCGCGCAATATGGTCGAAGACTGTCTCAAACAGGCACCGCATAATGTGGTGCTTGGCGGCAGGCGCCCGAATTGGGATCTGACATTGAACGCCAATCGCTGCTCGTTGGTGGCCGATGGAGGCGCTTCCTACGCCATTGATGAGTTGACCGGTGAACGACGTG
>DAOQBX010000331.1:0-2826 GCA_035340155.1 Anaerolineales bacterium
ATGATTCAAGTACAAGGTCTTTCAAAATCCTTTGGCAAGGTCAGGGCTGTTCAGAATGTCTCCTTTTCTGCGCCGGATGGGCAGATCACTGGGCTGCTTGGTCCGAATGGCGCAGGTAAAAGCACCACATTGCGTATGCTGTATACCCTGCTCAAACCCGAAAGTGGCACGGCGACGGTGGATGGTTTTGACGTGAGTCGTTCTGCCATAGAGGTACAGAAGCGCATCGGCGTTCTGGCAGATGCGCGTGGCCTGTATCCGCGCCTGACCAGCCGTGAGAATATCCGCTACTATGGCAGGCTGCATGGTTTGGAAGGGGAGGTGCTGGAGAAGCAGATCGATCTGCTCCTGGGCCTGCTTGATATGCGATCTATTGCCGACCGCAGAACGGAGGGGGTTTCCACCGGCGAGAAACTCAAGGTGGCCATAGCCCGCACCCTGGTGCATAACCCGCAGAATGTCCTGCTCGACGAACCGACTAACGGCCTGGATGTGATGAGCACGCGCGCGATGCGTCAGTTCATTTTGCGGTTGCGCGACGAAGGCAAGTGTGTGCTGTTTACAAGCCACATCATGCAGGAAGTGGCAGCCCTGTGTGACCAGATCGTCATTATTTCGCATGGGCAGGTTTCGGCCACGGGCAGCCCCACTGACCTGCGGAAACAGACCGGAAAAGATAATCTCGAGGATGCCTTTGTGGCTGCCATCGGCTCGGAAGAGGGGCTGGCATGATGAAAAGAATTCTGGTCATCTTTCAAAAGGAATTGCTTGACAACCTACGCGACACCCGTAGTTGGACCACGGGTCTATTTTGGGCCATGTTCGGCCCCATTATGCTGGGCGGCATGATCATGCTGCTGGGCAATACCATTCGCGAAAAGGTGGAAGAGTCATTGGTCCTGCCGGTGGCAGGCGCAGAAAATGCTCCCAATCTGATCGCCTTCCTTGAGCAGCAGGATGTTGTGGTACAGCCCGCTCCTGCCGACCCGGAGGCCGCGGTCATTGCCGGAGATATCAATGTGGCGCTCATCATCCCCGCCGACTATGGCGAGAATTTTTCGGCAGGTGAAACATCAACCGTACAGTTGGTCTTCGACAGCACGCGTCAATCGGCCATGGCGGATATTTCCCGCGCTCAGAGCCTGCTTGAAAATTACAGCAGTTACATTGGTTTGCTGCGTTTGAGTCTGCGCGGCGTCAGCCCGGAGGTGATGCGGCCTGTACAGGTCGAAGAGGTGGATACGGCCACGCCGCAGAGTCAGGCGCTGATCTTCCTTTCGATGCTGCCGTACTTCATCATTTTTGCGATCTTCAACGGTGCGTCTCCGGTCATTACGGATGCCACAGCCGGGGAGCGCGAGCGCGGTTCGCTCGAACCTTTGCTGATCAACCCGCTGCCGCGCGGCTGGGTGGCGGTTGGCAAGATGATCTCAGCCATGCCCTTTGCCATATTTAACCTTACCATCACCCTGGCCGGGTTTGCGGCAGTCTTCCGTTTGCTGCCCATGGAGGAATTGCTCGGCGTACAGATCGGCTTTGATCTCGGCGCCCTGCTCTCCGTATTTTTGGTCTGCCTTCCGATCGTGGTTTTGGCCTGCGCCATTCAGACCCTGATCGCTTCATACGCCAAGACGACTAAAGAAGCCGGGACGTATCTGCCCTTCATCGGCCTGATCCCCTCCCTGCCGGGCCTGGCCCTCGCATTTTTACCGGTCAAACCGGACCTGTGGACGATGCTCATCCCAACCTTTGGTCAACAGATCCTGATCAACCAGTTCCTGCGCGCCGAACCGATCACGGGATCGAATATTTTTATCTCGGCGGCAATGACCCTCCTGCTGGCAATGGTGATCACCTATATTGCCATCAAGTTATACGAAGGAGAGCGCATCATCAAGGGATAAGATGGCGTTTCAATAAAACAGGTCATGTGAATAACATGACCTGTTTTTGTTATGCCTGTAATGCCTGATCCAGATCCCAGAGAATATCTTCGATATCTTCCAAGCCGATGGATAAGCGAATGAAATCAGGGCTGACGCCTGCGGCAGTTTGTTCTTCGTCGGAGAGCTGGCTGTGCGTGGTGCTTGCGGGATGAATTGCCAATGAGCGTGTGTCGCCGATGTTGGCAACGTGGCTGAAGAGTTGCAGGTTGTCGATAAATTTCGCGCCCGCTTCTCTGCCGCCTTTGACACCGAATCCTAAGACCGCACCTGTGCCTTTTGGTAAATATTTTTTCGCGCTTGCATGGTTGGGGTGGCTAGGCAAACCTGCGTACGAAACCCATTTCACGTTGGCATGGTTTTCGAGAAATTCTGCAACGCGCTGCGCATTTTGCACATGACGCTCCATGCGAAGCGAGAGCGTATCCAAGCTTTGAAGTAAAAACCACGAAGCGATGGGTTGCTGCACAGTCCCGAAATCACGCAGGATGCCTGAGCGTGCTTTGGAGATAAACGCCAACGGACCAAAGTCGTCAGCGTAGATAACATCATGATAAGCAGGATCAGGCTCGGTGAAGTTTTTGAAGCGCCCGCTCTTGCTCCAATTGAATTTGCCACTGTCTACGATGACTCCGCCCATGGTGGTGCCGTGTCCGCCGATGAATTTGGTGGTGGAGTGAGTGACGATATCCGCGCCCCATTCGAAGGGACGACACAAGTATGGCGTGGCGAAGGTGTTGTCAATCATCAGCGGGATGCCATGTTCGTGCGCGATGGCGGAAACTTCGTCAAATGGGAAGATGTTGCCGAGCGGATTGCTGATGGTTTCGCCGTAGATGATCTTTGTGTTCGGCTGAATGGCGCGGCGAAAATTTTCTGGGTC
>DAOQBX010000332.1:0-2814 GCA_035340155.1 Anaerolineales bacterium
TCCTCAACAGCGCATCTCGGCGACAGCCGTTCGCTGCTCTTTACTGGTTACATGGTGGATTACTCCGGCAAAGAGAAGAAAAACTTCCCGCCGGAAAAGGAAGCCGAGATCAGGCAGGAGATCCGCAAGAAGTTGGAGCATTACAAACCGGACGGTAATGACCGCGCCTTTCTTCCGGGCCTCTCTGCTGGAAGTGAGATCATATTTGCCGAATTGTGCATCGAGATGAACTTCAAGATCAAAGTCTATCTGCCGATGACCGATGCAGCTTATATCCGCGATTTTGTCTCACCTGCAGGAGAAACCTGGACAGAGCGCTTTTACAAGGTCCGCAACCATTCTCTTGTGGATGTCATCAATCAATATGAGGCTTTAGGGGATCCGAAAGAAGGCGATGATCTTTTCGAACGAAACAACCGATGGGCTGTATACTCCGCCATTGGGCGCGACAGCATCCGCAATGTTCGCCTGCTGGCAGTTGCCAACGAAGGTATCTCTTCGGCAGACAAAGATATCCACCTTACCCGCCACATGATCGACCTGATGCGTGAGGAAGGCGGCCAGGTGGAATTCATCAACCCGTCCAAGTTCATTTACAACGTGATCGACAACGCTCTTGAACGGCTGATGTTCGATGCGGCGAGCCTGAAATCCTCACCGGCCAAATCCATGAAGAATGCCCTGCCAGAAAAGAAAAAGCCAGGCACTCTTTAAACAAACTATCTAAAAACATCTCCCGGGTATGTCCCGGGAGATGTTTTTATTTAAACTCAAAAGAACTTTTCTTACGCTTCGCCCAACTGTTCTTTGACCTTCTTGGTCTGCTTGCCGCGCTCTTCTGTATTTAAGATGCGTTTGCGGATGCGGAAGTTTTCAGGTGTGATCTCCAGCAGTTCGTCGTCGGCGAGGTATTCAATTGCCTCGTCGAGAGACATTTGTCGGGGCGGTGTGAGGCGAATCTCCATGTCGCCACGGGAAGCGCGCATGTTCGTCAGGTGCTTCTTCTTGCATACATTCACCGCAATGTCCTGTCCACGGGCGTTTTCACCGACCACCATGCCTTCGTAAACATCCACGCCCGGGCCGACAAATAACACGCCGCGTTCCTCGGCAGATTTGAGCGCGTAAGCCGTGGTTGAACCGGCCTCCCAGGCCACCAGGGAACCGTTGTTGCGTGAAGCGATCGCTCCCGCTGATTCATCGTAGCCGTGGAAGATGGTATGCATAATGCCAGCACCACGGGTGGAGGTCAGGAATTGATAACGGAAGCCGAGCAGGCCGCGGGTCGGGACAATGTACACAATACGCGTCATACCCTGACCCGAATCCTGCATATCCATCATCCGGCCTCTGCGTGCGCCGAGCATTTCCACTACCGCTCCGACAGTCTCATTGCTGGTTTCAATATGAACTTCTTCATAGGGCTCGAGCAGCGCGCCGTCTTCCGCTTTGTGGTAGATCACCTCTGGGCGGGAGACTTGGAATTCAAAACCCTCACGGCGCATGGTCTCGATCAAAATCCCGAGATGTAATTCACCGCGCCCGGAAACGAGGAAATTTTCAGCAGAGTCGGTATCTTCCACACGCAGGGCAACATTGGTGCGCAACTCCTCATAAAGGCGTTCACGCAGTTTACGAGAGGTGCTCCACTTGCCTTCGCGGCCTGTAAAGGGAGAGGTGTTCACGCCGAAGGTCATACGAACGGTAGGCTCTTCGACTCTGATGGTGGGCAGGGCCACGGGATTGGCAGGGTCTGCCAACGTCTCACCGATGGATATCTCTTCCAAACCGGCCAGCGAGATGACATCTCCAGCCTCCACTTCGTTGATCTCGACCTTGTTCAGGCCTTTGAAAGTGTAAAGATAACGTGCGGCTTCAGGCAGGATCGTTCCATCCATTTTGATGCGAGCCAGTTTCTGCCCAGCCCTGATCTTCCCTGCAAACAGGCGGCCCACAGCTGTCACGCCACGATAGTCGTCATAGCCAAGGGACGTTACCAGCATTTGAAGAGGGGCGTCCAGGTCCACCTTGGGAGCGGGGATATGCTTCAGGATGGCATCGAACATGGGTTGCAGATCCGGCCCAAGTTCCGGGGAAAGACCCGCGCGTCCAGCGGTCGCTTGAGCATAAATAACGGGAAAATCCGCCTGCTCTTCCGTTGCGCCAAGTTCGATGAACAGATCAAAGGTCTCGTTCAAAACACGGGGGGGTTCGGCATCCTTGCGGTCCACTTTGTTGATGACCACAATGGCTTTATGTCCCATCTCAAGCGCTTTCTTCAACACGAAGCGGGTTTGCGGCATGGGACCTTCGGCGGCGTCTACAAGCAGCAGCACACCATCCACCATGTTCATGACGCGCTCCACCTCGCCGCCGAAATCGGCGTGGCCGGGAGTATCCACAATATTGATCTTAACCGTTTTGCCGGTAACCGGATCATCCAGGGAAATGGCAGTGTTCTTGGCGAGGATGGTGATACCACGTTCCCGTTCAAGGTCGTTCGAGTCCATCACGCGCTCAGCCACCTGCTGGTTATCCCGGAAGGTGTGAGACTGACGCAACAAACCATCCACAAGGGTGGTCTTGCCGTGGTCAACGTGGGCGATGATGGCGATATTACGAAGGTCGGTTCTTTCGATCATGATTTAACTCTTTTCATATTCAGGTACAGGCACATAAAAACCCTCGACAGTTCGCCGAGGGCTGGATTTTTTCGTTCGGCTTGCGGGCGGTATCTTATCAGAGAGTGGTGATTTTGGGTAGGGATAATGAAGATTTCTACAAACGCGCCCGCCTGCCTGCACGCTTCAGGTC
>DAOQBX010000333.1:0-2810 GCA_035340155.1 Anaerolineales bacterium
AGAAGACTTGGAAAAAGTAAACCCACAGATCAAACGCATCCCTGACCCATACGGCGGCAAGGATGTTATTGTAGTGCCCGCGCTTAACCCGGATGTTGCCATCGTTCATGTGCAGCGGGCGGACAAGAACGGCAACGCGCATTTGTGGGGCATCATCGGCGAACAAAAAGAAGCCGCCTTCGCCGCCAGGAAGGTCATCCTTACGGCTGAAGAGATCGTAGACGAAGAAGTAATCCGTTCGGACCCGAACCGCACCATGATCCCCGGTATCGTTGTCAGTGCGGTGTGTCATGTTCCGTACGCGAGTCACCCATCCTATTCGCAGGGATATTATGACCGTGATAATGAGTTCTACCTCGCATGGGATAAGATCAGCGAGTCGAAAGAAAGCGTACAAAAATACTTGGACGAATGGGTCTTCGGCGTGAAAGACCGCGAAGCCTACATGGATAAACTCGGCTCGAAGGTCCAGAAGCGATTAAAGGTCAAGGCGCGCTACAGCAACAAGATCAATTACGGCCAGTATTAATGAACATCCCGCATTTCGATCAAGGCGGCGAAGGCGGGCCGCTGCACTTTCTACACGCAAATGGATATCCGCCAGAATGTTACCAGCCGCTGCTTGAACATTTACAAAACCAACATCACGTCTTTGGGATGAAACTCCGCCCGCTGTGGGGTGATGCGAACATGAACGAATTGCGGGATTGGCACCCCTACTCCGAGGACCTGCTGCGCTTCCTATCGGACGTTGGACCTGATCCTGTGATCGGAGTTGGTCATTCCATCGGCGGGACCGTCACACTGCGAGCCGCCATGCGTACGCCGGAAAAATTCCGCGCCATCGTTCTGCTCGACCCGGTGCTTTTCGTCCCGCCATTTATGATGATATGGAATGTCATGCGAGCCACCGGCCTTGGTGAAAGAACGCATCCTTTGATCGCTGGCGCGAAAAAACGCAGGCGATTATTTGACAACCTCGAAACCGTTTTCCGCGGATATCGCAGCCGTTCGATCTTTCGCTACATGAGCGATGAAGGCCTGCGGACCTACATCCAAGGCATCACCCGCATCAATGCGGAAGGTAAATTTGAATTAGCCTTTTCACCCGAATGGGAAGCGCACATCTACCTGACCGGTATGCGAGACTTCGATCTCTGGCGCGGGCTGCCAAATTTCAGTGTGCCTACTCTTATCATCCGCGGTGCAGAGACCGATACATTTATGGAACGAGCCGAACGGCTTATAAAAAAGAAGAACTCGAACATACAGATCGTTACAATGCCAAAAGCCACGCACATCCTGCCTTTGGAACACCCGCAGGAAGTGGCGCAATTGATCGAAGATTTTTTAAAAAAGATCCATCATGAACTACAGATCACAAACCCTGGTTTATCGTCTGCAGTTCATCGTTGAAAACAGGAGACTCCATGCCCGAAATCAATATTTCCTCCGCCGAACTGATGATCATCAATGCCGCGCGATTACTGCGCGATGGTGACGTGGTCTTCGTCGGCGTCGGTCAACCCAACCTGGCTTGCAACCTAGCCAAACGCACCCACGCCCCCAACCTCGTCATGATCTATGAAGCGGGAGTGATCGGTGCAGAGCCGGCACGCTTACCCCTCTCCATCGGTGACCCAACTCTTGTCAGCGGTGCTTTATCGGTGGTAAGCATGTATGATATTTTCGCTAACTACCTCCAGCGCGGCAATGTGGATGTGGGCTTCATGGGCGGCGCACAGATCGACAAATACGGAAACATCAATGCCACGGTTATTGGTGACTATGCGCAGCCGAAGGTCAGGCTCCCGGGCTCCGGCGGCTCGCAGGAGATCGCGGCATGGGCGAACCGCTGCTACATCATGACCCCCCACCAGAAGCGCCGCTTCCCTGAAAAAGTGGAATTCATGACCTCGGCCGGGTTCCTCAACGGCAAAGGCGATCGTGAAAGAGCCGGCTTGCGCGGTGGTGGGATGCTGGCCGTGGTTACAGACATCGGCATTTTGGAACCCGATGAAACCGGTGAGATGACGCTCACAGCCTTGCACCCCGGCAAAACGTCGGAGGATGCGAAAGCCAACACAGGCTGGGAATTGAAGACAGCCCCGCAACTCAAATCCACCGAACTTGTTACAAACAAAGAATTGAGAATCCTGCGCAACGAACTGGACCCGACAGGCATTTACCTGAAGGGTGCCGCGTAAACGAAATCCATCCAAGCCAAAGGAGAAGATTTTATGAAGCACGAAAACTTCAAATCGCTGATCGCTGTTATGGTGGCGATCGTCACGGTACTTGGCGCTTCGGCGGCGTGCCTCGCCTCAGCGGCAGTGTCGAATGCAAGCGCGGCCGATTTTTCAGGTCTGGACGCCTCCATCCGCGCCCAAAAAGCAGAGATCATCAACAACGTCTACGCCTACGAACATTATCGCGCGTACACTTCCTACGTTCGCTATGATGAGTTGGGCCGGTTGATGTATGATCCCAATGCAGATCAAGAAACCAACCTGAAGAACGGTGCCCTCCAACGCGAGGCCTGGGGTGTGGCCGAAGGATTGGTGCCGAGTTTTTTCAGCCCTCGCTATCTGAATTCGGACGGCGGCTACGACCTGGAGCGTGAACTGCAAGAAGCGTTGGCGCAGGATGCACAGGACCAGGATCTGGATGCATCCCCCTATTTCACCGACTCAGACCGCTTCCGTGTGAGTTCCTCCTATCTCACCGCCGATATGATCGTATTCGCAGTCTCTTTCTGGTTCTTCACCCTTGCGCAGGCTACAGAAAAGAACATCAAGTATCTTTGGGCC
>DAOQBX010000334.1:0-2808 GCA_035340155.1 Anaerolineales bacterium
CATGATGGCTGAGAACGCCATCCAAAACCTCGCAGACAATATGGAGAAGGTGAACAACCTGCAGAACAAGCTCGCCTTGAACAAGAATTTTCTTGTCGCCTCCGATGACCCGACCCGGGCTTCGGCCAGCATGAGCCTGCGTTCGAACTTGAAAGCGTTGGATTCCTATTCCGAAGCGGCGGACCTCGCACAAAACTGGATGACCGCCACGGACAGCGCCTTTGACCGCTTGGAGCAACTGGCGGTTCGCGCAAACGACCTGATCTTGCGCGGCCTGACAGACACCCTCACCGGCGACGATCGCGCCGAAACACTCGGCGCGGAAATGCAGTCGATCGCGAAAGAAGCGGTTGAGATCGGCAATACTTCGGTCAACGGCCAATATATTTTCTCCGGCTATCAGGTCAACCAAAAGGCCTTTTCCCTTGGCGATTCCCCCACCACTCTATCCGATTACCAGGGGAATCCTTTCACTCCGATGATGGTGAATTATCTTGGCGACCAAGGCAACATCCAGCGCAGCATCGGGCCGGATCAATCTGTGACCCTGAATGTGCGCGGTGACCAGGCTGTGTTTGGTTTTCTGCAAAATCTGATCCTGGCAACCAATGCCCTGACTCAGAACAACGTCCGGGATACAGGCGATCCGCTCACCGACCCCCTGACCCTTGAGTCGATCAAAACCAGCATGAAGGCTTCACTGGATACGCTCGATCAGTACCGCACCTCCAATGGGGCGCACATGCGACAGGTCGACTCGGCCGCGAACTTTCTCGAATCCATCAAGATTGAAACGAAAAGCCTGCTCTCCTCCAATGAAGATATTAACATTGCCGAAGGGATCGCGCTGCTTTCGAACCAGCAAACCACTTATAACGCCGTGCTCGAAGTCAGCCAGCGGGCCATGTCTGCGCTGAGTCTCTTCGACTACTTGCGCTAACCGAATTCGCGGAGTAACAATATGTTGGTCATTTCCCGCAAAACAGACGAAAGTATCACCATCGGTGACAATATCACCGTCACCATTCTGGCTGTGGATGGAGACCGGGTCAAGATCGGGATCGAAGCCCCGCGCAGCATGGTCATTCTAAGACAGGAGATCTATCAGGCCGTTCAGGAGCAATCGCGGATCCAGGAGATGCTGGCCGAGGAGAGCAAACCGGATGCGTTGGAGCAGTTAAGAAAGCTGCTCGCTTCAGAAGCCGAAGAGGAAGTCAGGAGCGAAAGTACGGCCTGAGAGGGCCATGATGATCGTCCAGGGGACCTTCACTGGCGCGCAATGTCCGCGCATTTTTGAATCCGTTTTTATTACAACACCCGTCCGGTAACCATGGACGGGTGTTGTTCATTTTCTGGAAATAAATTTATCCCATTTTTGGCTTCTCTTTACGGCTGATTTACAGTCAAAGCGGGAGGGGTGTGATAACTTTTACACAGAAAATCTGGAGACTCCGGGCCATTCTATGGAAATCATTTTCGACATAAACGAAGAAGAACTGCCGATCTTTCTGGCTGAAGTGGATGAGCATCTGCAATCCCTCGATGATATTTTGATCGGATTCGAGCGGGGGGAGACCGACCCTGAGTTGGTGCAAACGGTTTTCCGTTCAGCACACACCATCAAGGGGATGTCCGGCATGATCGGCCACCAGCGCATGACCAACATCACGCATGCCATGGAAACCGTACTGGATGGGGTGCGCAAGAACGAGATCGGGATATCAGAAAAACTGGTGAGTGCATGCCTTGCAGCAGTCGATTGTATGCGCATGTTACGAGACGAGGTCAGTACATCGCAAACCAGCGACATTGACATCGAAGAGATCGTGAGTCCTTTGAAGGATCTGCTTGGCGGAGAGGCAAGATCCGACTCTCTAAAAGCCGCACAAGCCAACGCGGTCAGGGCAACGGAAAACCCTTCATCTTTACCGAACGGAACCATTCAGGTCCAGGCCCGAATAGACACCCAAAGCATGGCTTCGGCAGCGCGCGCTTTTCAATTGATGATGGCCCTACAGGATGTGGGTGAGATCAAGAGTATGTCTCCCACGCAGGCAGAGATCGAAGCCTCGGCAGTGATCGGCGACTTCTCCGCTGTTGTGGCCACAGAGCAATCCATTGAAGAGATCGGGGTGGCTTTATGCAAGATATCCGGCATTGAAGAGGTTCTCATCAATGGAAAATCCTTCCTCCTCAACGGAAAGAACGCTGCAGACCCCGAAACCAAATCAATGACTCAGACGGATAAAGAAGGCGGATCGTCACGGCCCGTTCTGCCCGCGCAGCCAACTAATAACTCTGCCTTGGAACGACGTAACAACAATCCTTTTGGCAGGCGCGGCACCGATATGACCATCCGCATGAACGTGGAACGGTTGGATAACCTTGTGAACCTGGTCGGCGAATTGATCACAGACCGGAATCACCTGAAGCAGATCCACAACCGCCTCACACGCATGAACAGCAATTATGACAAGATCTCCGAGACCATCACCCATCTTGGCCGCATCACCGACGAATTACAGCAGGAGGTCATGCACATTCGCATGCTGCCTATCGCAAGCGTGTTCGGTAAGTTCCCACGCATGATACATGACATGTCACAGAAGGTCGGCAAACAGATCGACCTGATCATCCGCGGTGAAAAGACCGAAATGGACCGCTCCATGCTGGAGGAGATCAATGATCCGCTCATCCATCTGGTGCGCAATTCCGTAGACCACGGCATCGAATCCCCGGCAGAGCGCCTCGCAACCGGGAAGCCCGAACGCGGCAAGATCACGCTCACAGCCCGTCATGAACAAGGCC
>DAOQBX010000335.1:0-2797 GCA_035340155.1 Anaerolineales bacterium
GTTCTGGTCGTGCCATCCTCCTACGAAGGCTTCGGGATCGTTTACCTCGAAGGAATGGGGTTCGGTCTTCCTGCCATCGGCACGTCACTGGGAGCGGCGAAAGAGGTCATCGAAGACGGGGTGACAGGGTTCATCATCCAGCCGGGAGATGCTCAAGGGTTGGCAGACCGGCTCCAGGTCCTGGCAGAGAAGCGCGACCTTCTATTGCAGATGAGCCTCGCAGCGCGGAGTCGCTATCTACGCCAGCCCAAGTGGGGTCAGACCGCACATCAGATCCGGGAATTTCTACGTTCTTTTTTGTGAAAACGCATCGAAACTTTGACGGCGAAACTCCGTATAATGGATATGGTCAACATGATCCACACGTATCAGATCAACGGCATGCCTGTGCAAACAGGCGACATCATCTGCACCATGAACGGCAAACCGGATATTTTACCCGGCGAGTTCTGGCGTCTGATCGGCCGCCTTGTGCCCGGAGACGTGGACCACGTGGCAATTTATCTCGGCCCCAATGGGCGCTGCGCAGAAGCCGGGGCACGTGGTGTGATCATCTTCGATGTACCGGGCAGCGAGTGGAACACCGAACGCATGGCCCGCCAGCGCGGGTTGCTGTTCGACACGTTTTATGGCATCGCTTCGCCGCTGGACATCCTCGGCTATTCTGATGAAGAAGAGCGCGTGATGCGCGAAAGTGTGGCGGCTTATGTGATCTCACAGGTCGGCAAGCCTTACAACCTGAACTTCCTCAATGCTGAAACCGAGGAATCTTTTTATTGCAGCCAGCTGGCTTATAAAGCCTATCAGACCGTGGGCATTGACCTGAACACAGGCCTGGCCATGGAACAATTGCCCGGCACGAACCAGATCGTTTACCCGCAGGAGATCTGGAACGGCTTCTCGCATAGAAAAAAAAGCCTGACTCCTTCCCTGGCAACCTTTTGAAATCTCCCCGTGCGGGGAGATTTTTTTCGGGTATAGTTGCCGCCTATGAAACGCCTCACCGGAATTCTGTTCATCGCCATCTCTGCTGCTTCGTTCGGGACGTTGGCCATCTTTGGAAAATTTGCCTATGCCGCAGGCATGGATACCTTCACAGTGCTCTTCCTGCGCTTCGGCCTTTCCGCTGCTTTCATGACCGTGATCCTGTTTCTGCGCCGTGAGCCTTTCCCCCGTGGACGCATCCTCGCCCAACTGATCGGCATGGGCGCGCTGGGCTACGTTGGTCAATCCTTCATGTACATGACCGCCATCAAATATGCCTCATCGGGGCTGGTGGCTTTGTTGCTTTACCTATATCCCATGTTCGTCTTCATCCTATCCATGATCGTCCTGCGTGAAAAAGCGACAACGGTCAAGATCATTGCCCTGGCGCTGGCGCTTGGCGGCTCGGCCTTGACCGTGGACCCGAACGGCGGTCAACTCATCGGCGCGTTGATGGCGGTCACAGCGGCCTTGATCTACTCCATTTACATCATTGTCGGCACGAACGTAATGAAGCATGTCACGGCGGTTGAATCCTCCACCGTCATCTTTGCTTCGGCAGGCCTGGTCTATGGGGTGTTGACGTTCACCAACGGCGCGCACTTCCCGGCTGATAATTCCGGCTGGCTGGCGGTGCTGGGCATCGTCACGCTATCCACCATTATTCCGGTGGTCACATTTCTGGCCGGGCTGGAACGGATCGGCCCAACCAATGCGGCCATGCTCTCCACGCTGGAGCCGGTGGTCACGGTGCTGCTGGCAGCCTGGCTGTTCGACGAAAAACTCACACCCATTGTCCTGCTCGGCGGCGGGCTGATCCTCGCGGCTGTCCTGATTTTGACACGGGCCGAAATGCGGTCAAATGACACATCGGGGATATAATCACTTTACTGGAACCAATATTTCAAAGGAACGTATGGACTTCAAACAATTCAATCTCGATCCCCGCCTTATGCAGGGAATCACCAAGGCGGGTTACGACAACCCCACCCCCATTCAACAAGCCGCCATCCCTGCCGCCCTGCGCAGCCGGGACATCATCGGCACAGCGCAAACCGGCACCGGCAAGACCGCCGCGTTCGTGCTGCCCATCCTGAACAAATTGCTCAGCGGGCAGCGCAATACACCGCGCGCCCTCATTGTCACCCCAACACGTGAACTCGCCGAGCAGATCAATGATGTGGTCAAAGTGCTATCGGCGGGTACCAAGCTAAAGAGCGCAACCATTTACGGCGGAGTTGGAGCGAATCCCCAGATCCAGGCTTTACGCAATGGCGCAGAGATCCTCGTCGCCTGCCCGGGCCGCCTGCTGGACCTGATCGCACAGGGCCATGCCAAAATGGCGAACATCGAAATCCTGGTTCTTGATGAAGCGGACCGCATGTTCGACATGGGCTTCCTGCCCGATGTGCGTCGCATCGTCAAGGCCGTGCCAGAGAAACGGCAGACCATGCTCTTCTCGGCCACCTTCCCGCCGGATGTGGAATTGCTCGCGCAACAGGCATTACACCAGCCGCAAAAGATCGCGATGGGCATCATCAAACCGGCGCACACTGTTACGCATGCGTTATATCCCGTGCCGCCGCATTTGAAATCGAAACTGCTGATCGAATTGCTCAAGCGTACCGACACCAATTCAGTATTGGTCTTTACCCGCACCAAATACCGCGCTCAAAAGGTGGCACAGCAGATCCTGCGTGCCGGCTTCAAGGTCACCAGTCTCCACGGCGACCGCTCACAGGGGCAGCGTCAGGCTGCGCTCAAAGGCTTCAAGAGCGGACATCATGACATCATGGTCGCCACCGATATCGCC
>DAOQBX010000336.1:0-1628 GCA_035340155.1 Anaerolineales bacterium
GGCGTTGGGTGAGTTGATGCTGCACACGCAGGAGTTTGTTGATCTGGTCGCCCATATGCACCGGCACACGGATGGTGCGTCCCTGGTCGGCAATGGCGCGGGTCACAGCCTGGCGGATCCACCAGGTGGCATAGGTCGAGAACTTGTGACCGCGGCGGTAGTCGAACTTCTTCGTGGCGCGGATAAGGCCGATATTGCCTTCCTGGATCAGGTCAAGGAAGGGTACGCCGCGTCCCATGTATTTTTTGGCCACAGAGATCACCAAACGGGAGTTTGCCGTGATGAGATGTTCACGAGCCGCCCAGCCATCTTCAATGAAACGGCGGAGTTCGAGGCGGCGCTTGGGAGAGACACTGCCATGTGCCAATTCCTCGCGGGCGGTGCGCCCACGCTCGATGCGTTGCGCCAGTTGTACTTCCTCGGTGGCGGTTAACAGCGGTACCCGGCTGACTTCTTTCAGGTACAAGCCGATGGTATCGTCGGTATCGATATTCGCGAGATAATCGTCCAGCGCGAGATCGGGTTCCGGCTCAGATTCTCCGCTTTCCTCCACAGCCACCAGTTCATCCTCGGTCGGCTCGGGCATGACGGTATCTTCCATAAACGGGATACCGGCGCTCAATAAAGCAGAGAAGGCTTCTTCGAGTTGTTCTACATCCTGTTCGGCTTCCGGGAAGAAGTGAAGTATGTCATCCAGGGTTACATAGGATTTTTGCCGCCCCAGTTCAATCAAACGTGCTATCGCGGGAAATTCTTCTTCGTCATCACCAATCAGTATCTTTTCTACATCCATTCGCACATCCAACTTTCAAAAAATTATTTGTCTTACAAATCACAAAGTTAGAATACACTTTTTTTTAATGAAAAGCAATAGGTTTCCGCTTTTCAGATGCTTTGCAATGCTTTTGTATTACGGATGTCCAGAGTCTGTACCTCTGGACATCCGCTTGATGAGTTAAGGGGTCGGGGTGACTTCCGGCGCGGCAGTGGCCACAAAGGGCGGGGCCGTCACCAGATTGGTGAGCGCCTCGATCCCATTGGAGATAATGTACATCTTATTGTTCAATCGCGCATAAAACCCGCTATTGGTAGGGGTAGGGTCACCGACTTCCAGGGTTGCTTTTGAACCATCCTCAAAGGTTACACGGATGGTGTAGGCCGGGGCATCCAGGCCGAAAATGGAAGCGTCGCCCTCGATCTCCGTATCCAAGGTAAGCGCCTTGAGCTGGGATTCGGCCGCTTCGGCCAACCCCTGATCTGCTGCTCCTGCGGTGGGTTCAGTCACCGACCAGACCTTGTTCGCATCGCGCTGGACCTTGACCGCATTGCCCTCCGCCGGTTGGACTTCCAAGCTCATAACGATGCTGGCCGAATCGAACGCGATGACTGGCTCGCTGGCGGGGGCGGTGGTAGCCTCCGCATTCTCATCGGTTTGGAGCGGGTTTTGGTTAAGGTAAACCGCCGCGCCGATCATCGCGAGGAAAAGAACCAGGGTAATCCAGGTTCCCATGCGGAATGCAGACTTTGCCGGGCGGGATGGTGCCGAAGCAGGTGTCTCTTTTTTTGTTGCTCTAGCAACCCGCTTTTTAACGGCGGGCTTGGTTGTGGATGTTTTTCGGGGAGCCATG
>DAOQBX010000336.1:1641-2793 GCA_035340155.1 Anaerolineales bacterium
CGGCGGGCGATCCACGATGAGATGCCGAAGACAACGATCAGGCCGGGCAGAACGATGACGGTGATTAGAACCAGGAGTAGGAACTGCCACTGTTCCGGCGCGGTGAAGATGCGTTGTGTCTGTGGTCGGGTGGTGATGTTGATGAGGGCCTCCTCTTCAGCGGCCCAGTCGATCGAGTTCATGATCATGTTGCCGTTGCCATACACATCGAAGTTGCCGTCGATGGCGAAGAGTGAGTTGCCGTACACGACCACGCGGCCGGTGGTGGCGGAGTTCTCCCCAGCCACGGCCAGATAGAGCGGCCCCTGTGTATCCACTGCAGGATCGTTGGTCGGCTGGGTATCATTGCTTAGTTCCGTCTCGCCCCATGCGGTTTCGATGGTGCTGATGAGCCAGGTCTGCGCGATGCCTTCCTTCTCGCCGGAGATCGTCAGGCTGCGTGCCTGCGGCAGGACGACAAAGAGGCTGCTCGTCAGGTTCTGGGTGATGGCATGGTCCGGGTTATAGAGCGAAGACACCGCTTGGAAAGGGTTCTGGGTGTTAACCGGGTCGATGACCACATCATCGTTCAAGGTGATCCCCCAATCGCTGGTGAGATAATCAGCTAGTGGGTCGGTGGCGGTACCAAACTCGGTGAAGAGACGCGGGTCTTCCAATACAACGAGCGAACCGCCGTTATCGACATAGGTCTTCAGCAAATTCACTTCGTCTTCGCTGACAGGTTTTTGCGGCCCGACGATGACGATGGCTTTTGCATCTTCAGGGATTTGGCGGGTGTTGAGCAGGTTGAGCGTATCGACAGTGTAGTTCTTCGCTTCAAGCGTGCTCTTTACCACCGAGTAACTGATGTCATTGCCAGATTCGAGGCTAACCTCACCATGTCCTTGCAGGAAGTAGATCGCGCGCGCCTCCGGGCTAATCAGGCGCACCATCGTTTTGACGAGTTCGCTTTCGCTGGCAAATGAGGAAATCTCCTTAACATCGCCCATCTGAAGCAGGATCTTGCCATCGCCGGTGACGCCAGCTTCGCGTGCAGCGATCGGGTCAAGATCCGGGTTGACAAAGGTGTAATCGAATTTGCCGTTGCTGTTGTTTTTGAATTTCTTCAACAGGTCTTCAGCAGATACGCTGTCTGAATTGGCGGTATAGAAC
>DAOQBX010000337.1:0-2763 GCA_035340155.1 Anaerolineales bacterium
GCAAATTGCCAAGTGCCATATCCAACCGGGTTATCGCCTGCGCCAGGACGGTATCGTCCGTCTCGGATTGCAATTCTGCCAGCAGATCTCTTGCAGTTTGTACATCCACCCTGGCCAGGCCGAAATTGCTTTGCGAAAGATACAACCGCCCGCGTGCAAGGATATCCAGTGAGCGTGTGAACATTACCTCGTGTTTCAACTCCATCAACATGACATCGTTATTGACCTGAAGTTGCGCTTCCAGTGCAGCCTGCATCTCGCCCAGTGTTTGAATGGACGCCGTATGTGCCTCCACTGAACCTTCGAGCGTAGTCAGGCGCGAATTCACCTCGTCCAATTGCAAATGCAGCGCCGCAACCTCGTTCTCCAGTTGGACGATCTGCGCGCTGTTCTGTTCCACCGGGGCGATGAATGTATTTTGAACATACGGCAGACCGAAATATAACAATGCGCCGATCCCCACGATGAGGATCGTCAGCAGGACCAGACGCACCAGGGCGCGCAGGAAGAACAGGAACGCCAGCCACATGCGCTTGAAGAAGGAATCTTTCTTCTGGGGAGGCGTTGACGCGGGCTGACTCTGCTCCACAAAGACCGGCGGCGCTTCCTGCTGGACCGGGACCATGGAACGGTCTTCTGATTCATTTCCCTGCGCCTCAGCCGCAGATTGCAGGCGGACAAGCAGCGCTTTGCCCATGCCCTTGACCTTCAGGCAGTCCTCTTCAGATGTGAATGAACGGGCTGCGATCAGATTCTCCGCCGTCGCACGGTTGATGCCGGAGATACTGGCCAACGTATCGATATCGGCATTATTGATAAAGGTGAGGAAGTCGCTCATGGAATCTCCTATGGAGTCATTGTACAACAAAAGGCCGCGGACGAGAATCGCCTTTGGGCGGCGAAACAATACCCGGCTTGGTACGAAGCGCGATCAGGCACTGAGAGCGTCCGTTGGACTCGAATCTCGAACCTTGAATTTGATCCAGACAATGGAGATCGTGATCAGGCTGGCGCTTAGGACAAACCAGAAGGGAGTCTGCGGTGAGATGCGTTCCCAAAGTTGCGCGCCGATCCAAGGCATGGGCAGGGAGAGGATGCCCAGCGAAGTGCCAAAGAAACCAAAGGCCAACCCGCGCTTTTTTTCTGGAACGACTTTGGAAATGAGAGATTCATAGGCTGGCATCAGGCTGCCGTTTCCGAGACCAAAAAAACACATGGCTGTGATAAACCCCGCAAAACTGGTTGAATTTAACAAGGTGAAAAGTCCCAAGCCGTTGAGGGCGAACCCGGTGACCATGGCCGCCCGTTCACTAACCTTATCCACCAGAATGCCCGCCAGTGGAGCGGAAAAGATGGCAGCCACACCAACTGCTGCATTGACCACACCGATCTGCCCCACATCCAATTTGCCAATATCGGCCAGGTAAATGGGAAAGAGTTGGCCGATGAGGTTGAAGGAAGTATCGTTGACCGCATCGGTGACCCAGATCCATGTCAGAATTCCGCCTGCCAGCAGCATGGCAAAGATGCCCGTGAATTGTTCCATGAATCCTTTGACCGTGGGCTTTGTGGATCGGTGTTGGGATTTGAAGCGTTCATTGGTGGCCATCCATACCCGCAAAATGGTAGCGATTAGATAGAAACTGAAAGCAACGCGCATCATCAGATGGAAGTCGAAGCGATGGGCGAGGTAGCCTGCCAGCGCCGGCCCGATAACGGTGACGCTCTGATAAATGCCTGAGATCAAACCGTAGACTTTGCCGCGTGCTTCTTCGGAGGATTGCTCGGCAATATAGGCTCCGAAACTCGGCCCCACTACGGAATTCGATACATACTCGACGCTCAAGCCGATCAGCACCCATTGCCAGGTCGGGGCGAAGCCAAAAATGAAATAGCCGAAGACGGCGATGGAACTTCCGATGGCGATAACGCGAAGCCGGCCGATCGTATCTGATAACCAGCCGCCGAAGATCTGGAGGACCATGGGGACCAGGGAGGCCAACGTGAATACCAGGCCGACCTGTGTTACGCTCGCACCAAGATCCAACATATAGAGGGATAGCATGCTATAGGCCATTTGCCCGGCGATATTGGCAAAGATCATTCCGGTCAGGAACCAGCGCAGGTTGGTATTGATGATCGGTCTCGGTTGCATGGATTATTTGAAGGGCATTTTGAAAAGCCACGCCATCTGCTTGAGAAGGTCTGGATTTAGGATCTTGAAGGCTTCCAGATTTCCGGAGATGGAGATGACAAGGCTGATGATGATGGTGTGAGCCAGCCAGAGAATTCCTATGGCTGCATGGATTTTGTTATTCTTGAAACGTTCAAAACCATGCCAGAAGCCCACAACGGTGAGCAGGGTGAGAGTGGGAATGGCATCCAGCAGATAGCGCATGGCAACGAAGAAGAAGGCTTGCAGAGTGACAAAGGTGGCGAAGAAGGAAAGGCCGAGCGCCAGCAAATGCCATTTCATCTCTCTACGCGGGCGGTAGAGAGGCAGTAATGCAAACAGCACGAAGGGGCTGCTGACCAAAATGCCAGTGATGCCTTCGGCATAGGCAAGGTAAAAACTGGGACGTCCCTCCGCCAGCCAGCCCGGGCCGGACCAACGTGTGGGAAAAAGATAGGGAAAAGCATCCCGCTTTTCCAGTGGGTTGAGCAGGGTCTTGTACAAGTTGGGTGCGATGTATTCGAGCGAAAAGGTCTCGTCCAATGATTCGTATAAGTTGTAACTGGTCAGTTGATAGCGCAGGCCGAATT
>DAOQBX010000338.1:0-2747 GCA_035340155.1 Anaerolineales bacterium
GGAGAGTACTTCTTTTTCGAAGGTGGTCGGGAACAGATACCCCGCTCCGATGGCAATGCCCAGCGCGATGGTGCGTTCTGCCGCACGACCGGTGAAATCCTGATGGACGGCATAGCTGGCATTGATGCCGGAGCCTTCCAGGAAATTCACTCGCACACTGCGACCCGACCCTTTGGGGGCAACCAGCGCCACGTCGACGTGCGGAGGCGGGATCACACCGGTATCATCCTTAAAGGTTATGGAAAAGCCATGGGAGAAGTACAGCATGTCGCCTTCGTTGAGGCGCTCTACGATACCGGGCCATTGCGAACGCTGACCGGCATCCGAAAGCAGGTATTGAATGACCGTACCACGTTCGGCGGCTTCTTCAACAGAAAAGAGAGTCTCTCCGGGTACCCAGCCATCTTCAACGGCCTTGTCCCAATTCTTTGTACCTTCGCGCTGGCCGACAATGACTTTGACACCGTTGTCACGCATGTTCATGGCTTGCGCAGGCCCTTGCACACCGTAGCCGAGCACAGCCACCACTTCGTCCTTCAACACCTCGCGCGCCTTCTCAAGTGAAAACTCACCACGGGTGACGACTTCCTCTTCCACACCACCGAAATTGATCTTTGCCATGATTACTATTCTCCTAATGTTTTATTGGTTTTTAGATTTTGATAATTACCTGGTAGATACACTCGACTGCTATGGCGTCATCTCTGCCAGGTCCATGATGTCTTCGTAGCGGCGACCATCAAGGCCGGGCATGCGGCGGATGCCATCGTTATTGCCGCGCGTCATCGAGATCTGACCGGTGCGCACCATTTCCATGATCCCGATCGGGCGCAGCAGTTCGATCATGCCTTCGATCTTGTCCTCAGTGCCGGTGATCTCCACGATCACCGATTCGGGCGCCACGTCCACGATGTGGGCACGGAAGATCTCAGCCAGGCCGTTCACTTCGGCACGGCGTTCAGGCCCGACCCGCACCTTGATCAGGGCCAGATCGCGGGTTACCGCCGGTTGATGCGTGACATCCTGCACGTCGATCACGTTGACCAGCTTGTACAGGTTCGCTTCGATCTTGTGGGCATCCACATCCCCATTGGGACAATCGACCACAATGGTCATGCGCGACACTTCGGGATTCTCGGTACGTCCCACTGCCAGGGACTCGATGTTGAAGTTGCGGCGACGAAAGAGTGACGCCACACGGTTGAGGACACCGGGTTTATTTTCAACTAATGCAATGAAGGTGTAGTTCATTTATGCTCCTAACATCCACTTTCTACTTTCTTTATCACACCTTCTTCCATCCGCTTCGAAGCAGAATATGAAAGAAGACAGAACTATTTACGATTTCATCGGTCGCTGCAGCATTTCATGCAGCGCAGCACCCGCAGGCACCATCGGGTAGACGGCGTCCTCACGTTCCACTTTGAACTCAAGCACGGTCGGCCCCTTAATGCTGCGCGCCCAGGCAATGGCTTCTTCCACTTCTTCGCGTGTGGTCACGCGGCGCGCAGGGACACCATGGGCATCCGCCAGCTTTACAAAGTCCGGCGTCACCATGTTCACTGCAGAGTAGCGTTTCTCGAAGAAGAACTCCTGCCACTGACGCACCATGCCGAGGAAGTTGTTATTCATGATGGCGACCTTGACATTGGCGCCCTCTTGAATGGCAGTGGTCAGCTCAGCGGCTGTCATTTGAAAACCGCCGTCACCGGCGATGGCCCAGATCTCCTGGTCCTTTGCCGCGAACCACGCGCCGATGGCGGAAGGCAGGCCAAAGCCCATCGTGCCCGCGCCGCCGGAGGTGATCCAGCGATTTGGCTTTTCGAGTTGATAATATTGCGCAGTCCACATCTGATGCTGGCCGACATCGGTAGTGACGATCGCCCCGCCGCCGGTCGCCTTCCAAATATCCGCAACCAGATGTGCGACATATAATTTGTCTTCGTTGTCCCAGTTCATGATGCTGCGTTTGTCCGCTTCGGATTTCCAGCCGTTAATTTCGGACTTCCACTCTTCGTGGTCGTATTCATCCACCAATGGGATCAGGTCGGTCAGTACGGTTCTCAAGTCGCCCACCAGGGGAACATCCGCCATGACATTCTTATGAACCTCTGCCGGGTCGATCTCAATATGGATCTTCTTGGCGCGCGGCGCGTAGGTCTTGAGCGTGCCGGTCACACGGTCATCGAAGCGCATACCGAAGGCAAGGATCAGGTCCGAGTTTTGGATCGCCATATTGGTGTGGACTTCGCCGTGCATGCCCATCATGCCGAGGCTTAGTTCATGCGAAGACGGGAACGCGCCCAAGCCGAGCAGGGTGCTCGCCACCGGCGTCTGGGTTTTGACCGCGAACTGAAGCAATTCCTCTTCGGCCCGGGATTGCAAAACGCCATGTCCGCACAAAATGACGGGGCGCTTCGCCTTCTCGATCAACGATACTGCGTCTTCCAGCGAAGGACGCGGGGCATGCAATACCGGCTGATAACCGGGCAGTTTCACTTCTTCGGGATATTCGAATTCGCACGTCTCGATCTGCGCATTTTTGCAAATGTCCACCAACACTGGGCCGGGGCGTCCGCTGCGAGCAATGTAGAACGCTTCACGCAGAGTCTTTGCGATCTCTTCAGCGCGGGTGACGAGATAGTTATGCTTGGTGATCGGCTGCGTGATGCCGGTCACATCGGTCTCCTGGAACGCATCCCCACCGATGAGATGCGCCGCCACCTGGCCGGTAATGAAAACCACCG
>DAOQBX010000339.1:0-2744 GCA_035340155.1 Anaerolineales bacterium
TACAACAGCGGTTGGACTCTTCCTTGCCGGGCTCGCTCCACAGGCGCATCATCATACCGGTCACGTCGTAGCCCTGCTCCTTGAGCAAAGCCGCCGCAACCGATGAGTCCACACCGCCGGACATGGCAACAACTACCTTCTTTTTCTCCGTCACAGGGGCGATTATACATTACGGCACAACTCCAAAGTCTGTGGGCTTTGGAGTCCAGACCCACGTTTTATCTTGCAGATGAGACTTACTTAAAGTATTATCAGGCCAACCCAGAGAGAAAAAAGGAGAGCAGGCATGGCCGTTAAAGCCGACTACATTATAGAGAACGCCAAAATCTTTACCAGTAACGCAGATATGCCGTGGGCGGAGGCAGTTGCCATCCAGGGAAATCGAATTGTCTACGCGGGGACAACTACAGGCGCAAACTCATTCAAAGCGGAAAGTACGCGGGTTATCGACGGTCAGGGGCGCACCCTTACGCCGGGTTTCATCGACTCGCATTTCCATTTATTATGGGGCTCCATTTCGATGGGCGGAGCTCAACTGTACGATGCAAAGAATATCGCTGATGTAAAGACCATCTTGCAAGAGTTTCGTGAAAACAATAAGACCGCCGAATGGATCGACGGGCGCGGCGTCCGCTATGATGTCATTCAGAACCGCCACGAACTGGATGAGATCGTCCCGGACAAACCGGTCTACATCAACGCTTACGATGGTCACACCTCATGGGCGAACACCAAGGCCCTGGAGTTGGCGGGCATTCTCCAGCCGGGCAAGGAAGCGGAGGGAAACGGCGTCATCGTCCGTGATGAGAACGGCATCGCCACCGGCGAATTACGCGAAACGGCGATGGGCCTGGTCTCCAGCCTGATCCCTGAACCCAGCGAAGCCCGCAAACGAGAACTGCTCAAGATGACGATGGCGCGCATTAATTCCACCGGCGTCACCAGTGTCCACAATATGAACGGCGACATGGAAGAGTTGATGACCTATGCCGCCGTCGAAGATGCGGGCGAAATGACCGTGCGTGTGTATGAGCCGTATCACATCAAACCGGAAACGACCGAGGAAATGCTGAAAGAAGCCGCCGAGATGGCCAAGGTCAAAGGCGAGTTCGTGCGCGGCGGCGCGGCAAAATTCTTCATGGACGGTGTGTGGGAATCCTACACGGCTTTGAATGTAGACGCATACGCCGATAACGCCGAGGCCGCACCCGATGGCATTTATTCCCTCGAACACTTTACCCGCATGGCAACCTTGTGCGACAAAATGGGCCTTCAGATCTTCGTCCATTGCTGCGGGGATGGCGCAGTGAGGCGTACACTCGATGGGTATGAAGCCGTTCAAAGGTCCAATGGGAAGCGCGACAGCCGCCACCGCATTGAACATATTGAGGTTTACCATCCCGATGATCTGCCGCGCTTCAAGCAGTTGGGCGTCCTGCCTTCGATGCAGACCAGCCACGCGCCTTTCAGCATTTCGGAAGGCGATGTATGGCCGTCGCGGGTCGGGAAACAACGCTGGCACCTGTCCTTTGCATGGCGGGATGTGCTCAACGCAGGCAATCAGATCGCCTTCGGCAGCGATTGGCCGGTCGCTCCGTTCGACCCGATGATCAACCTGCATGTCGGCCTGAACCGCGAAGCATGGGCTGAGGGCGTGCCCTCGCATAACCTGACTCTTGAAGAACTCATTATCGGATACACCCGTAATGCGGCGTATGCCGAGTTCATGGAAAATGAAAAAGGACAGATCAAGGAAGGCTTTCTCGCAGATCTCGTACTGTTCTCGCACGACCTGTTCGCGCTGGACCCGAAAGAGATCATGACCGCCAAACCAGTGATGACCATGGTGAACGGCAAAGTCGTCTTTGAGGCTTAAATGGCCACCTACGCCCTGCGACGAATCCTGCAAACCATCCCGATCCTGTTCATCATCAGCATCCTGCTGTTCCTGATGGTGCGCGCCGCTCCCGGCGGACCGTTGACCGCAGCGCGCCGAAACCCGAATATCTCAAAAGAACAAATCGAGGCGTTGGAGGAAAAACTTGGGTTGAACGATCCTCTACCGTTGCAATACGGACGCTGGATCAGGGATATGTTCAGCGGCGAGATGGGCGAATCGATCAAATTCCGCCGCCCGGTCTCGGAGATGATCGGCGAACGGGTGCCGAATACGTTGGTGCTCGTTGGCGCTTCGTTCCTGATCACGCTGCTGTTCGCCATCCCCATCGGAATTTTCTCCGCCCGAAAACCGTATTCGCTTTTCGATTACGTCATGACGACCATCACCTTCATCGGGCAGGCTATTCCTGTCTATTGGCTGGGTCTGGGGCTGATCGTCATCTTTTACGTCACGCTTAAGAATCCATTCTCCGGCGATCCGCTCTTCCCAGTGGGCGGCATGAACACGCGCGGCCAGGAAGGCAACCCGCTGGATACGATCTGGCATCTGGTCCTGCCGGTCACGGCCTTGAGCCTCGGATGGATCGCATGGTATTCGCGCTTCCTGCGCTCGAGCATGCTGGATGTGCAGCACGAAGACTATATCCGCACGGCCCGCGCCAAGGGGCTGGCCGAACGCTGGGTGTATTACAAACACGCCCTGCAAAACGCGATCCTGCCGCTGGTCACATTAATCGCTCTGGACCTGCCCAGTCTTTTCGCTGGAGCCTTGTTCGTTGAGACGATCTTTTCATGGCCGGGGATGGGACGCCTGTTCTGGGATGCCGCCAAAGGGCGGGATTACC
>DAOQBX010000340.1:0-2737 GCA_035340155.1 Anaerolineales bacterium
AGGAATATCCCATACAGCGCATACGGGATGGAACTGTAAAGGAAGCCCCGCTCCATCGTCAGCGTGGCGGAGGCGGCGCCGAAGTCGCCGAAGAAACTGATCACCGATTCCACATAGCCGGTCGAAGCGAAGAGCACCAGTCCCAGCACGAAGGTTCTTTCCTGTGTGCCCCACTTGCGGAACATAAGCCAGTATCCCAGCACAATGGCGCTCGTGAACGCGACGGCATTCCAACTGATCGCGAGCCAGTATCCCGCCCCGAAGTGGATGATGTTCTTTTCCGCTTCCAGCGTGGCGCCGAACGGGGAGAAGATCAACCCGCTGCTGATGAGCATCAAGACCAGGGATCCTGCGGCGACCTTCCTGCCATGGCGGAACGAATGCGCATCGATGAAATAATATAGCGCCGCCAGGACCACGGCAAAATCGAAGACCTGATAAATGCCAGAGATGACATACCAGGCCTGCGCGGTGTAGTCCGCTACGTTGACGAACAGATATTTCTTCAGGACCAGGATGACCAGCATCAACGTATAGAGGGCATAGAGCATGCTGAAATTCCCCAGGTCATTCCGCCGGGTGCGGACAGCCAAAATGACCGCATTGGAAAGGGCGGTGAAGCCAATAAGAATGACCAAAAGATCATAGGCGATCAGCAGGTGAGCCATCATCTTCGGCTATCATATCGTAGTTTCTATAAAATAGATTCAGGGATTCATCGTTGACATTTACTGTCTCCCTCCGCCCGCTTCGTGGAGCACCTCCCCAATATCCGTGCTATACTCTTACTGGTAAGAAAGGAATAAACCATGGATACATTAGCCACCACCCGCATGTCGTCGAAGGGACAGGTCGTCATTCCTGAGTCCATTCGCAAGCAGTTGAATTTACAGGAAGGCGCACAATTTATCGTCGTTGGCGAAGGCGATGTGGTTGTGCTGAAAGTGGTCAACTTGCCGGATAAGAGTCAGTTCGACGCATTGATCAGGCAGGCGCGTCAACAGGCGGAGGAAGCAGGACTGACGGAGGAAGATGTCTCGTCCGCGGTGACAAAGGCGCGGGGCAGGAAATGAAGATCGTCCTGGACTTGAAAGTTGTGATGGATACGAATGTATTCGTCTCTGGGGTGTATTTCAGTGGTCCGCCATATGAGATATTGAAAGCCTGGCAGGAGGGTGTGTTTGAATTGGTCGTTTCGCAGGAGATCCTGGATGAATATCGCAGGGTCGGTGAGATATTGTCTGTGGAACGCCCTAACGTGGATCTGGATCCGATCCTCACATTTGTGATCGAACATGCCAAAGTCTATCAGCCTGTGGATTTAAACGAACCTGTCTGTGAAGACCCTGATGATGATAAATTCTTTGCCTGTGCCTTGGCAAGCGGCAGTCAGGTCATTGTCAGCGGGGATAAGCATTTGCTGAAAGTTTCCGGGTATCAGGGCATTGAAGTATTGAAGCCGCGCGAATTCGTGGATAGATATTTGACCGGCGAATAATAATCCGATCGTTCGACGCGTCCCCGCCGCCGGGGACTGAGGCGGGAGTACGTCTAATAAAAAAGCGCCCACTGGGGCGCTCTTTTTATTCACTTGACGGCTTCTCTAAATTCCATAATCAAAGCGATATTCAGGGGCTATAGGCCGGGTGGGTAGGGGATGGGAATGGTGGTGGCAAGATAGATCTTGTCTCTTTCGCTATGCGGCATAGACCACCTGCGCAGTTCGTAGGATTTCCCGCTTACGGAATGGATTTTCCAATGCATCCTTCTCGATGATATCCACCGGGCGATGGAAGATCTTCTCCAGATCCAGTTTCATTTGGACAAGATCGAACAGGCTGATTTCTGCGTCTTTTGAGAAGGTGACCAGCACGTCCACGTCGCTATCCGGGCGGAAGTCCGGGCGCAAAGCCGAGCCGAACAACGAAAACTCCACCACTCCCCAACGGCGGCAAAACTCGTTAATTCGTTTGCGTGGAATCCGCAATTTCTTCTTTTGCATGGCATGACCCACGAAAATTATAGCACTTCTTACACGCGCCTCGGGTTGACTCCGCCGGTGAGATCTTATGGCAGGCATGCCTTATGGACTTCTGTTGCCACCCTGCAAAGGCCATTTAGACCTGGCGGCTTCCTCCTCCCCCCTCCCTCCATCTGCTACAATGGGCGGACATGTCATTCGACTCGAGGAGGAGCAGATGAAAAAGTGGGTGGGTTTGGTTTTGGTCTTGATCGTGGCCTGGGCGGTCTGGAGCCTGTGGCCGGTTCGTAAGGAGTTGCCGCAAGGCAGCCTGGCCACCGCGGACGTTCCGACCAGCCTCGGTGCGGTGCGCGGATTTTCCCGCGACGGCCTGGACGTGTTCCTCGGCATCCCCTACGCCGAGCCCCCGGTCGGGGACTTGCGCTTCAAGCCCCCAGCGGCGCACCAGCCCTGGGACGTGACCTTCGATGCGTTCCAGTTCGGTGCGTTCTGTCCGCAGGCGTATGATGAAGTCGTCATTGACGATCCCAAAGAAGACTTGAACAACGAAGACTGCCTGACCCTCAACATCTGGAAGCCCTCCGGGGGCGACGCTCCGCGCGCGGTGATGGTCTTCATCCACGGCGGCGGGTTCGTGGGCGGCTCGAGCAAAGAGGACCTCTACAACGGCGCGGTCATTGCGCGCGAGGGCGGTGTGATCGTGGTGACCCTCAACTACCGCGTGGGCATCCTCGGCTTCTTTGAGTTCTCCACCAT
>DAOQBX010000341.1:0-2736 GCA_035340155.1 Anaerolineales bacterium
TCATCCAGCGCGATTCTTCGCTGGGGTAGCCTTCGGCGTAAATGTTCTGAAAGGCAGACATCAACGCTTCACGCACCGCCATTGGCGCGGTCGATTCGCTGGGGATGAGGATGAGCTTGCGGTATTGGCGCTCCGCTTCGAGTTGGGTCAGATCGTATACGTCTTTATCCATCTTCTCAAGCGAACCGCGGAATAAATAATCGGGCATGTTATGTCTCCTTATGAGATCGAATCTATTTGTCAGACATCTAATATTGTAGGACGGTCAAAGGGGAAGGTCAAGTGAAAAATGACATAAAAAAAGAAGCGGCATACGCCGCTTCTTTGACAAGGAAAAGAATTGTCTATCCCGCTTGTTTTCGCCGTTTGTTGATCTTTGAAAGGATAAAGAAACCGGCCTCCACCACAACCGTCACGAACACGACCACAACCCCGTTCTTGCCCGCCGACAGAACCCCGCGAGCCATGGATTTTAACCCAGGCATATGGATCGGTTCGGCGTTTCTTGAAATGAAATGCGTGCCGGTATCAGGATCGACCGTGTTGGCCAGGGGTTGGAAGATGTAATGCATGGCAAGGTACATCCCAACCCCGATCGCAATGGCCAGCAACAGGACCGTAAAAAAACGCAGAACCGCCCTAGTCATGGGTCGCCTCCTGGACCACATTTTGCGATTTCCTGCCAAACAACGGGTCGAGGATGATCTTCACAAATGTATTGCGGATCCAATCCCAATGCAGGGCAAAGTGAAGGGCCACTGCCAGGAGCGTCAGGTTGGCAGCCAGTTCATGGATCTTGCCCCAGCCGCGTCCCGCATCCAGATACAACCCGATGGTCGGCGAAACGCTCTCGGAGATCATCAGGCCGCTGGTGATGATGGTGATGAACCCAACGAACACCACAATGGCCAGCACATAATTAAGCCGGGAGATGTGAAAAAGGTTCTGAAAAAATTTGGTGGTGGTGCGCAGGAACCATTCCCAATGAAATAAAAAGTGAACGATCAGAACTGAGAAGGCCGAGAGCGTTAACCACTCATGTAGCGGGGTTCCGGTCGAGTGCGGCTCCAAAGCGATCAGAAATCCGCCGAAGATAAATACATCTATCCAAAATCGAGTGCGAAGCATATATTCCTTTCCATAAGAACCGTGGCAAAAAAATGACCTCCCATACAGAGATAAGAGGTGTCAGACAAAACCTGGGCAGCCCGCAAAATTTCAAAAGCGAACGGGCACATTGTAGAACCGGACAGGGTCAAGGTCAAGTGAAAGTGAAAATCTTCAAGGCAAACGCAATGATTACTCCTCCCATATATTGGGTCTTGTCTCCGCTTGAAAACGACTGTAAACTATCCATATGACCCCATCCAAGACCGGACAGCTCCAGGAACTTGAGGGACGCCACAAATCCCTCCTGCGTCTCGTGGAATTAAGCGTCACCCTGAACTCGACGCTCGACCTCGACGAACTGCTCCAGCGCATCACTGCCACCGCCACGGAACTGCTGGAATGTGAGGCATCTTCCATCCTGCTTTACGATGAGAAGAATCCGCGCCTCTACTTCGCCGCCGCCACCGGGTCGGACCCTGCTCAGCTGGCGGAGATCCCGGTACCGATCGAAGGCAGCGTGGCCGGGACGATCTTCCGCACCAATCATTTCCTGATCCTGAACGACGCGGAACAGGATGCGCGTCACTACGCCCCCGTTTCACAACATGTCCAATTTAAGACTCGCACCCTTTTGGGTGTTCCCATGACCATCAAAGACCGGCCAATGGGCGTACTGGAAGCGGTCAACAAAAAGAATGGGAATTTCACCGACAGCGATGTAGCCGTCCTCTCGGTCACGGCGGCGCATGCGGCCATTGCCATCAATAACGCCCGCATGCTGCGTACCACTCAACAGGCGTTGGAGAAAGTCAAGATCGCGAATCAGATCAAGGGTAATTTCCTCGCGCTGGCCTCCAAGGAATTACGCAACCCGCTTGGCATTGTCCTTGGATATGCCTCCTCCCTGCAGAAGACCGCCGTGGGCGAATCGTCCGAGCATGCCCGGCAGGTGCTGGGCGCTGCTGCGCAGATGCGCTCCCTGCTAGACCAGATGAACAACCTGACCCTGTTGCAATCCGATGAAATGGAGATGCGGACCATGCGCATCCCCATTCAGGATGTGCTGCACATCGCCATTGACGATATCAAATATTCGGCCGCGCGCCGCAACATGAGCCTGACCCTGCACTTCCAGGATGATCCCATCTATGTGAGCGTGGATACGGAAAAGACCGCGCTGGCCTTTGTGAACCTGCTCAATAACGCCATCCGCTTCTCGCCGGAAGGCAATGAGGTATCCATTGGCCTGACGAAAGAGGACAAGCAGATCCTGGTGTGGGTGCGCGACCACGGTATCGGCATTCCGGCAGACAAATTGCAAAAGGTCTTCGAGGAGTTCTACCAGATCGAGCCGCCCAATGCGCGGCATTACAGCGGGCTGGGCATCGGCCTGACCATCGCCAAGGGATTGATCGAGTCGCAGGGCGGGAAGATCTGGGCGGAATCCGATGGCGAAGGAAAGGGCTCCATATTCAAAGTCCTGCTGGCTGTGGCATAAATCTGCAGGAATCTTAACCAAAACTTCATTGACATTCCGAATTGCCTCAGGTAGAATACCCGTCGCCTTGAACACGGGCCTGTAGCGCAGTTGGGAGCGCGCCTCAATCGCACTGAGGAGGCCAGGGG
>DAOQBX010000342.1:0-2711 GCA_035340155.1 Anaerolineales bacterium
TTTCAAGGAAGGTTATAACGTTGTGGCAGGCATCGACAAGTTCCTGCCCGTGGATGTCTACATCCCCGGCTGCCCTCCCACCCCGCAAGCGCTGATCGCCGGAATGATCAAATTGCAGGAAAAGATCGACAGGCAATCCATAAAGAAAGTGCGCTGGTACGACGGCAAAAAGGAAGATGCCAATTATGTACCCATGCCCATTTTGGGACCGGACCTGATCGATGTACGTCGCAACGCCGAGATCAAACAGGCTGCGGCAGTGAAGGAAGGCGCATAATGGTCGCTCCCGCTTCAACCCAAACTGTAGACTTGGTTGCCCGTTTCCCGGAAAAAGTCACCGCTGATGCCCGTCCCGGGTTCTCAGGCTTCATTGTCAAAAAGGAAGCCCTGCTCGAAGTAGCCACCGCTTTGCGTAATGAATTCAATTTTGATCTGCTCAGCACCGTCACCGGTGTGGATTACATCGCCGACAATAAAATGGAAGTGGTCTATCATGCCTTCCGCACCACAGGCGGGCCCGGGTTGGTATTCAGGGTTCAGGTAGATCGCGTGGACCCGATCGAAGTTCCGTCAATGGTGGGCATTTGGCCCGGTGCGGAATATCAAGAACGCGAAGCCTGGGATCTGCTTGGCATTCGCTTCACCGATCATCCAGATCTGCGCCGCATTTTGATGTGGGAAGGGTTCGAAGGGTTTCCGCTTCGCAGAGATTATAAAGAAGGTTTCTTCGAGGAAGAGGTTAAGCCGTTCAAAAGCCGCTGGCCTGACGGCAAACATACCCTCGCCGAGATGATGAATCCATTCCGTGATAACCTCAAGTTCCCCGAGAACTTTGACCCTGAGAAATATTCTCCTGAAAATGAGACCGATCTCTACGCCTCGCTGGAGCGCTTTAGCACCAAGGACGGCGAAGACGATCTGAAGACCGACCACATGGTCGTAAATATGGGTCCGCATCACCCTTCCACACATGGTGTGCTGCGCGTGGCCGTGACACTGAATGGCGAGACCATCACCGGGCTTAAACCGGTCATGGGGTATCTGCACCGCAACCACGACAAAATCGGCGAGCGCAATACCTACCTTCAGATCATCCCTTACACCGACCGCCTCGACTATTTCAACTCCATGGCGAACAACTTCGGTTATGTAACCACCGTCGAAAAGTTGATGAAGATCCCCGTGGCCGAGCGCGCGGAATATATCCGCGTCATCATGGCCGAGTTGAGCCGCATCCAAAACCATCTCATTTTTGTTGGCATGCTCATCAACGACCTCGGTTCGATGTATACGCCATCGCTGTATGCGTTTGAGGAACGCGAACTAATCCTCGACATCTTTGAAGCCGTCTCTGGCGCGCGCATGATGTGCAACTACTTCCGCTTTGGCGGCGTGGTGCGCGATGTCCCTGAAGATGCGATGCAGAAGATCAAGGATCTCGTCTTTGACCGCCTGCCCGGCAAAGTGGACGAGATGGAGCGGCTGCTGAACGAAAATGAAGTGCTGGTCGCACGCCTCACCGGTGTGAAGGTCCTGAACGCTGAAGAGGCCATCAAATACTCGGTAACCGGCCCTGTGCTGCGCGCCGCAGGCATCCCTTACGATCTTCGCCGGGCCGATCCGTATTCAGTGTATGAGCGCTTCGATTTTGATGTAGCAGTACGCCACAACGGCGATATGATGGATAACTACCTCATCCGCTTCGACGAGATGCGTCAGTCGCTGCGCATTCTGGAGCAGGCTCTCAAGCAAATACCCGGAGGGCCGATCAACTCACAGAAGCCGCAGTACCAGGTTCGCGTCCCGGCGGGTGAAGCGTACGGCCGTGTCGAATCCCCGAAAGGTGAACTTGCCTTCTACGTTGTCTCCAACGGCAAGCCGAACCCCTACCGCTATCACGTGCGCGCCCCTTCGTTCGTCAACCTGACAGCGCTGGAGACCATGTGCCGGGGCAGCAAGATCGCCGACTTCGTAGCCCAACTGGCGATGCTCGACATCGTGATGGGTGAAGTGGACAGATAATAGGAGAATCGACATCATGTATGGAAAAGGCATACTTAAAGGATTAGGCGTCACCTGGAGACACTTCTGGGATACGTATCTTGATGACATCACCTGGTGGATGAGCGGCAAGAAGCGCTATCTCACACAGGAAGGCGTGGCCCACCGTTCCTCCAAGAACACCCGTGGCATTTTCACGGTGCAATACCCTGAGGAGCAGTTGATCCAGCCCGAAGAATTCCGTTATGTCCCCTTCCTCGTTTACGATGAGGGCGCAGACGGCAAGAAGGAACCGCGCTGTACATCATGCGGCATCTGCTCGAAAGTTTGTCCGCCACAGTGCATCTGGATCGTACGCACCAACAACCCGCAGACCGGAAAACCCGTACCAGAACCGGCTGAGTTCTACGTAGATATGGATATCTGCATGAACTGCGGTTTTTGCGCAGAGTACTGCCCGTTCGACGCGATCAAGATGGATCACGACTTTGCTCTCGCTTCGTACGAGCGCAACGTGTACAACCTGGAAAAACTCCTCAAACCGGCATCGTATTATGCGGGGATCCGTCCGTTGAACTACAACAAGGAAGAGGAAGCCCGCAAGGCCAAGGAAGCAGCCAAGGCCGCCAAGGCAGAAGCCGCCCCGGCAGCTTAACCATGAACCCATGTCAATACGAGGGTGAATACCCTCGTATTGACATCATCTCTTT
>DAOQBX010000343.1:0-2692 GCA_035340155.1 Anaerolineales bacterium
GGCTTCGGGATGAGTGAACACAACCAGCCCGCTAAAGATGATAGACAGGGTGAGACGGCGATTGGATGGATTTGTAAAGAGGAGCAAGATCTGGTGAATGGCGAGAATGGCAAAGAGTAGACCCAGTGAGCGGGTCATGCCGCCGCCCATAATGAGCCAGTCGAACGCGCGCGGCAGCAGGGCAAAGGTTGCCGAGGCATACAGGGCTTGCATTTCGTTTTTTAGCAGGTCTTTGGCCAGGAAATAAAAGGCGGGCACGCTGCAGGCACTAATGAGGGCTGGAAGGAATTGCATCAGACTGAGCAATGGAATCCCTAGGCCGCTCAAGATGCCATATAGATAAAAGGCGAATGGGGGATAGGCAAACGGCAGGCTTACGAAGTTGTAGGTGGTGGTGGCAGGAAGCGCAAATCCGTTGCGCTGCAGGTCCATCACCATTTGGTAGAACAATCCGCCATCGTTTAACGGGAAGGAAGCAGTCAACGGTGCCGTGAGTCGCACGGCTAGCCCCAGGATGGTGATCAGGGCCAAGAAGAAAAATTCCCGCTCTCGTTCCTTCATCTTATTTTGTGAATCGCTTTTGCCACTCGAACAATTTATTAAGCGCTTCGATGGGCGAAAGGGAGTTGACATCCAGGCCTTTCAACTCGCCCAGCAATGGATTGGTTTCGGGAAAGAGTGCGATCTGCTGAGCCGCATGCGGGTCGATCCTCACTGCGCGGCCGGAGGAACGTTCGAGTTCCGCCATGATCTCGTTTGCGCGGCCAATGACCGGAGCAGGCAAGCCCGCCAATTGCGCCACATGGATGCCATAGGAACGGTCCGCGCCGCCCGCGATGATCTTGTGCAGGAAGACGACCTTGCCATCCGCTTCGCTGACCGCTACGTTGTAATTTCGCACGCCCGGCAGTAGTTCTGCAAGTTGGGTCAGTTCATGATAATGCGTCGCGAACAGGGTCTTTGCGCGCAGTTGCGGGTGGTTGTGAATGTATTCAATGATGCCCCACGCAATGGACAAGCCATCGTAGGTCGAAGTGCCGCGCCCGATCTCATCGAGGATCAATAGGCTGCGCGTGGTGGCGTGATGCAAAATGTTGGCCGCCTCCACCATCTCCACCATGAAGGTGGATTGCCCGGCGTGGATCTCATCCTGCGCGCCGATGCGGGTGAAGATGCGGTCGACCAGCCCGATGTTGGCCGAGGCGGCGGGCACGAACGAACCCATCTGCGCCATGAGAACGATCAAGGCCGACTGCCGCAGGTACGTGGATTTACCGCTCATGTTCGGCCCGGTGATGACGCGCACGATCTCGCCTTTTTCAAAGATGACATCGTTGGGGATGTAGCGGTCGGATCTCAATAACTGTTCGACAACGGGATGCCGCCCCTCGTTGATCTCCAACTCGCTTCCTTCATGGACCTGGGGCTTGGTATACCCATTCAGGGCTGCCACTTCGCCGAGGGCGGATAGAACATCCAGTGTGGCAATGGCTCTTGCGGTGGCGAGGATCTTGTTCGCGGCTTTTGCCAGTTCCGCGCAGATCTCCTTGAACAGACGCGTTTCGATCTCCTTGATGCGTTCTTCCGCGTTCAAGACCAGCGTTTCATATTCCTTCATCTCCGGTGTAATAAAACGTTCGGCGTTGACCAGAGTTTGCTTGCGGATGTAATGTTCCGGGGCTTTCTCTGCCGCGCCGCGCGAGATCTCAATGTAATAGCCGAAGACCTTGTTGTAGCCGACCTTGAGGGTCTTGAGGCCGGTCTTTTCCCGCTCAACAGCCTCAAGGTTGGCGATCCACTCGCGCGCATGTTTGGAAGCGTCCAGCACGCCGTCGAGTTCCGCTGAATAGCCGGTACGGATCACGCCTGTGTTTTGCAGCGTTGCGGGTGGGTCGTCGTCGATGGCGTTTTGCAAAAGGGATAATGGCTCGCTTAGCAGGTCCACAGCAGGCAACTGCGTTTCTTTCTTCTTTCCTTTTTCCTCCAATGCGGCCGCAACATTGGGTAGAACGCCGAACGTGCTCCTCATCGCCACTAGGCCCCTTGGCTGCGCCTGCCCGGCGATGACCCGGTTGATGAGTCGTTCCAGGTCGGCGATCGGCTTCAAAGATTCGCGCAACTCTGCCCGCACCATGCCATTTTGGACGAAATATTCCACACCGCTCTGGCGTTTGGTGATGCGCTCCACACTGAGCAGCGGCTGGCTGACCCATTGATGGATCATGCGTTTGCCCATCGGGGTGATGGTGGCGTCCAGGGTTCCGAGTAGGGAGCCTTTTCTCTCGCCGCGCAAGGTTTCGTCCAACTCGAGGTTGCGGCGGGTGGATGCGTCCAACGTCATGAACTCGTTCAGGCTGTAGGAGCGCAGTGAGGTCAGCAGATTAAGGGCGTCGGGCTGGGTGTCTTTGAGGTATTGGATGATCGCCCCTGCCGCGCGGACGGAGGGGCTGTTGGCCTTCAACCCGAAACCATCCAGCGTGGAGGACTTGAACTGCGCCAGCAGCACGTCGTTGCATTTGCCTGGTTCGAACTTCCATGCGGGCATGGAGGTGATGTGTCCGTTGATCCCTTCCGGTAAGATCTGCGTATCGGGGTAAAGGATCTCGGCCGGATGCAGGCGTGTCAGTTCTGCGCGCAAGGCTTCAAGCGGAAGTTCGGTGACGGCGAATTCTCCCGTGGTGACGTCGGTATA
>DAOQBX010000344.1:0-2688 GCA_035340155.1 Anaerolineales bacterium
TATCGGGATAGATATCTCCATGCTGTTTGGGGTTGATGACGGCCAGGGCGGGTGGCAGGTTTTCGTTGTCGGGGTGGTGGTGGTCGCTGATAATGAGATCCAGGCCCACAGTCCGGGCGTGAAGCGCTTCGGCGGGCGAGCGGATACCGCAATCCACGGTGATGACCAGTCGCACGCCATCCGCTTTTAGTTCGTCCAGCGCATTGTTGTTGAGGCCATAACCTTCTTCGAAGCGGTTGGGAATGTAACCGCGCACTTCCGCAGCCAGGTATTTCAAAGTTTCGACCAGCAAAGCCGTGGCTGTTACGCCATCCACATCATAGTCGCCATAAATGGCGATGGGTTCCTGATTCTGGATCGCGAAACGAACACGTTCCACCGCTTCGTGCATGCCGCTCATTTGGAAGGGATCGGTGTTCACGAGGGGTTCGCCACGTAGGAAGGCGCGCGCCTCGGCATCCGTGGAGTAGCCGCGGTTGAAAAGCACCTGGCGCAGCAACGGCGGGTTCAGGGCGCCCAAGGCGCTCTCTGCTTCAGGAGTAATGGGCGGAAGGATGTTCCAGTGTTTTTCGTTTGGCTGCATTGTGGATGCAGTATAAACGTTCCGGCATGTGCATGGAAGGGGATTTTTATAAGGCGAATTGAAAATGGCTGGGTATAATGGTCGCATCAAAAGGAGTTTACGATGAAGCCGCTTGCCGCCGATGAAAAGACTGCCATGGTCATGCTTTATACAAGGGATATGCTCGTCCGGGGGGAGATCGTGGTAAAGGAAAATGCCCGCGTCAGCATCTGGCCGCGCATGCAGGGAACCTCCAATTACGTTCACGTCCTGGGTCCGAACGTGATCCTGCTGGCGGGTTCGTCGCCGAAATCGATCTCCTACCCTGAAATGTTCATTCCCATGGCGGATCTGACCGCCTTTCACCTTGCACCGCCCATCGAAGACCCCATTGACTATGATACGAGTGAGTTGAATCGCATGATGCTGGCCGTGGAAGGCTTGCTTGGTTCCTTTGTGCTCAAGGGAAAATTACGCATCTCCACCCAGACCGATGCAGCCACGTTCCTTGAAATCTCCCACAGTTCCTGGGTTTCGGTCTACGACGCCGAGATCCTCAACCCTTCTCTTCCGCAATTTAACATGCGCCTGCCCATGCTGCTCGTCAACCCGCGCCATGTCAGTTTTGGCATTTCGTAGAAAATGGATTTTTCTCTCACTACTCCCGCCCTGCTCTTCCCGACCGTATCACTGTTGATGCTGGCATATACCAATCGCTTTCTAACCCTGGCCACCATCATTCGCAATCTCTATGATCGTTATCACGAAAGCAGGGATCATAACCTGCTCGCTCAGATCGACAACCTGCGCCATCGTGTGTACCTCATTCGTAATATGCAGATCGTTGGCGTGATGAGTCTGCTATTGTGTGTGGTCAGTATGTTTGCGCTTTTTGCGGGCTGGGTGGGCACAGGCAAATGGACATTTGGAATTGCCTTGGTCTTGATGATCCTCTCGCTCGGCATGTCGCTGCGTGAGTTGCAGATCTCCGTCGGCGCGCTAGATCTATTACTGACAGATCTGGAAAAGAACGAACAACTTCCATAATAAAAAAATAAGCGCCGCGATGAGCGGCGCTTATTTTTTTATTTCACTACTTTATCCACTTCAAGTTGCAAAGCAGGTTTGATAACCTCAAAATCCAGGCCATTGGCAGACGCATAATCTTTGACCTTCATAGCCGGATCTGGCATGTCTGCGCCGATGATGGCTTCGATGACATCCTGCGGCACGCCCCATTGAATCAACTCGCCGAAGGTGGTCTTGCCTTTGACGACATATTCCTCCGCTTCAGATTCCGTTTGAGTGGATTCTGTCACAGCGGCGGGTTCTTCGCTGGTAGCGGGTTCCGCTGCCGCGTCGGTGGAGGAAGAAGCGGGGGTTACATCCACAGTATAGGTTTGAAGGTAGGCCAATTGATCGGGAGTCAGATCCGCCTTATCCAGCAGAATATTCGTTGCAGGTTGGGGCAGGTAAATTTCCTGGTCCGTAGTATCGAAGGGCAGGCCAAGGTAAAAGGCAACGAACAAACGAACGGAATTTGTGCCGATCTCATAGCCGCTGTCAAGATACATCGTTTCAAGTTCCTTGATGGCAAAAGCGGCTGGATCCTCGGTCGTGACCTGGAATGCGTGTGCCAGTATTTCCGGTGTCACATCGAATGAATTGGAGATGTCACCGAAGGTGTACGAACCGCGGATATCCGCCGGGTTGGCCAGACCTGCGAACTCGCCTTCGGTATAAGTTGCCGGTGTCTTGGTGGATTCTGTCTGCCACCAACCCAATGTGGAGGAGAGCGCAATACCTCCGAATAACAGTATGAATAGCGAGAGAGCAAGGGGTTTGGATGTGAGGATCATTTCACACCTCCAGCAGTGAAGACGACAGTTTTGGCAACCGGGCAAATGGCTTCGGATGTGCATTCAAGGCAGGAAATGCATTGGTGATTGCGAACCACATTGACCGAGTCAACTGGAATGTTCATCGGGCACATAATGGAACAGGCACCGTCGGCTTTGCAGGTGGATGCCGCGCGTTTGATGGAGAAGACGCGGAAGAGGTTGGTAATTCCAAGCACTGCGCCATACGGGCAGGCATATTTGCACCATGGGCGTTCAACGAAGACC
>DAOQBX010000345.1:0-2688 GCA_035340155.1 Anaerolineales bacterium
ATCCACTTGCGAGAATGGCAGGAAGAGTTTCTCCTGATCCTTTTCGGAGATTCCATGGCCTGTATCTGTCACACTGACCATGATCTCGTTCTTGCCGGTGGAACCTGGCCGTAGGCCGACTTCCACTCTAACCTCGCCCTCTTCCGTGAATTTCGCCGCGTTGGATAGCAGGTTGATGAGAACCTGACGGATACGAATCGCATCCGCGCGGACCGTGGGCAGGTTCGGGTCAATGACCTTTTTCATCTGAATCGGTTTGTCTTTTACCAGACCTGTCATGGTGGACATGACGCTGTTGACCAGGTCGGTGATGTTGACTTCATCGAAGGCCAGTTCCATTTTACCGGCTTCGATCTTGGCTGAGTCGAGGATATCGTTGATCAACCCCAGAAGATGCTGGCCTGAATTGTAAATGGCGGTCAGATCCTGCTGCATGAGTTCGGTGATCGGGCCGTCTATACCCTTCAGGATCACGCGGGAAAAACCTATGATGGAGTTGAGCGGCGTGCGTAATTCATGGCTCATGTTGGCGAGGAACTGACTCTTAAGCCTGTCCGCCTCGCGCATTTCCATCACGGCTTGTTGTGAGAGTTCGAATGAGCGCGCGTTATCGATGGCAACTGCGATCTGATCGGCGAGGGTTTGCAGCACCGAAGTCTCGTCTTCTGTGAACGCGTCGGTGGTCTTGGACTGGATGTCGATCGCGCCGATAACTCTGGAACCGATACGCAGCGGGATGGCTGCTTCCGCCCGGGTATCGGGAAGAAGCGGATTGAGTTTGTGGAGAGGATCGATCTCGGTATTATTGACGACCACCGAAACTCCCTCAGAGGTCACCTTGCCCACAATGGATTTGTCGTTGAGCGGGAGCGAGTGCTGACGTTTCTTCATCTCCAAACCCGCTTCACCCGTGGATTCTTTCAGGATGGCGTTGAAGCCGGTTTCTTCGACGATGAAGATCGCAGCGTGGTAAAAGCCGAAGCGTTCGATGATCAGGTTGACGGTCCGGGCGAAAATCGTGTTCAGGTCCAGGGTTGAAGTGACCAGCCTGCCGATCTCCGCGGATGCTCCCAGGTATTCGTTGCGGCGGCGGATGGCCTGCTCTGCCAGTTTGCTTTCGGTGATATCCCTCGCAACCCAGAATACCCGGTTTTCATCGAGTTTGGTCAGGTTGGCCAAAAACCAAAAATTCTGGCTGGCGATGTTTAGTTCATATTCAAACTGGACCTTTTCCGAACTTTCCAGGGCTTCATGGATCTTTTCAAGGAACCGGTCTGCCACTTCCTTGGGGAATACCTCGTGATAGGTTTTTCCCAGCAGGTTTTGCGGGGCCTGTACCAGCAATGACGGGTTGGTGGGTGCAATCTGATCGTAGCGACCTTCCCGGGTGATGACCAGCACCACATCGTCCATGGCTGAGAAAAGCGCGCGCAGGTTGCTTTCCGATTCCTCAACTCTTTCAAACAAGCGATTTCGTTGAACGGACGACGAGATCTGGGTCAGAATGGTCTCGAGCAGGCGAAGTTCATCCTGCGAGAGCATCCGGCTTCCATCGTTGAACGCGATCCCGACAGTACCGATTACTTCGTCGCCGGAGATCAATGGCAGGATCAGCAAATTCTGCGTGCCGCGTTCGGTCAGCAATTCCTTGATGGGGGCGGCTTGTGGGTTGCTCTCCACGTTTTGGATGAAAACTGGCTTGCGTGTGCGGATGACCTCTTCAGTAGGTGGGTTGCCTTGAATGGGGATATGCAACCCGATCTGCGTTGAGGGCTTGAAATCAAAGGTGGTCTCGGCGGCAAGGATTAATTGGGTCTTCTCGGCATTCATCAGCGCGATACCGACATTTTCCGAGTTCAACAAGTTGACCAGGTTGTCAGTTACGCTTTGTAGCGCAGCTTGTAGATCAAGGGATTGGGAGACAGATGCCACAACTTGGTTGACGATCTCCAACTCCTGGGCGCGGCGCTGTGTTTCCTGAAAGAGGCGTGCATTCTCGAGCGCAAGCGAAAGTTGGTCTGTGACCTGCTTGATAAGCATCTGTTCGTCGGAAGAGAATGTGCGCCCTTTGTTTTCATCCACCAGGCGCATAACCGCCCAATCTTTTTCGCCGATCTGGAAATTTGTGGCAAACGCAGATGCGGCCTTACCATCCGGAACCGGCCGGACAATATCGGGCATTACCAGCCTGGCAGTTTGGCGCCGGACGGTCGGAGTCGGGGTAGAGGCGGGGATATCGGTTTTTGGAGCAGGTTTCGGGTCGGTGGGAAGCGGCGCTTCCTTCTGGACCTTGAGTCTACTCTTCGACCCGCGGTTATTCTCCTCCGGCTCGATGTCTTTAAATAAATTATCAAGCCGCTTGCTTGTTTTCGGTTTCCTTGGCATATTCCATAAGCTCCTGAGCAAGGACGCGATACTGGGTGGACCCGCGGGCCCCGGATTTGTAATGGGTGATCGGTATCCCTGCGATCGGGCTTTCTCTTAATTTAGTGTCCAGTTCGATCACGGTGCTGAACACACCGGCGCCAAAGGTTGTGCGCAATTGTTCGTGAATATTTCGATGGGTGCGGTTCCTGCGGTCCAGCATTGTAACCAGGATGCGGTAGGCCAGGGCGGGGTTGTCCACTTCGCGTGTGCGCCTGATCAGACTCATCATATTACGCAAGGCGTAGGCCGAGAAATATTCCG
>DAOQBX010000346.1:0-2681 GCA_035340155.1 Anaerolineales bacterium
AAACGGATGTTCCAAGGGTCTGTGGCGGTATCGAATTAGGCAAGCCTCAAGACATATACTACCTTGCGGTTGTCAGTGCGGTGCTGATCGCTTTCATTGCATGGCGCTTGCGCGAATCCCGCCTTGGTCGTGCATGGATGGCCATCCGTGAAGACGAAGATGTAGCCGAAGCTCTCGGCATCAACCTGGTGCAGACCAAGTTGCTGGCTTATATGCTCGGTGCAGCCTTCGCCGGTTTGGGCGGCGCGATCTTTACCGTGCTGGTCGGGTCGATCTTTGCCAGCAGTATGCAGTTGATCGTGTCCATCAATGTGGTGGCGCTAATCATCGTGGGCGGTATGGGCAGCATCCCCGGCGTCATCGTCGGTGCGATCACGCTGATCGGCCTGCCCGAACTTCTGCGTGAAGTTTCCGAATTCCGCTTCCTGCTCTACGGTACGACCCTGATCATCATGATGCTCGCCAAGCCTGAAGGTCTGTGGCCTTCACAATCGGCAAAGCGCGAACTGCATCACGCAGATGCGGATATCGCCGCAGAGACGGCATAGGAGAGGTCACCATGGCACCCATATTAGTAGCGAAAAAAGTGACCAAACGCTTTGGCGGTCTCGTCGCCGTCAACTCCGTTGACTTCGAGATCCCTGAGAAGTCCATTGTCAGCATCATCGGCCCGAACGGCGCAGGCAAGACCACTTTCTTCAACTGCATCACCGGCTTCGGAAAGATCGATGAAGGGTCGATTTCCTTCGAAGGGACCGATATCCATCGCATGCGTCCCGATCAGATCACACGCCTTGGCATCTCACGCACCTACCAGAACATCCGGCTCTTTGCAGACATGACCGCGCTTGAGAACATCCTGGTTGGACAGCATGTCTTTCTTCATGCTCCGTGGTATAGCGCCGTGCTCGGCACGCCCAACGTCCGCAATGAAGAGAAAAACGCTCTTGCTGAAGCGCAAAGATTGTTGAACTTCGTGGACTTGAAGGGCAAAGGTGACATGCTTGCCCGCAACCTGCCCTACGGCGCCCAGCGTCGTTTGGAGATCGCTCGCGCGCTGGCCACCAAGCCGAAGTTGCTGCTGCTTGACGAGCCCAGTGCTGGTATGAACCCGCGCGAAAGCGAAGACCTGACGGCCTTCATCCGCCGCCTGCGCGATGAACTTGGCATTACCATTCTGCTCATCGAACACCACATGCGCGTGGTCATGGGCATTTCCGAACACATCACCGTGCTCGATTACGGTGAGAAGATCGCCGAAGGCACGCCGGTGCAGATCCAGACCAACCCGCGCGTGATCGAAGCCTATCTGGGCCGCGGCGCGGCGACCGAGGGTATGGAAAATGCCCACGAACGCTTCAACAAGAAAGCAGGGTAGTCCGAGATGTCTCTACTTAAACTTGACAACGTCCACACCTACTATGGGAACATCCATGCCCTCAAGGGAATTAACATTCACATTGAGAAAGGCGAGATCGTCACCCTGATCGGCGGGAATGGCGCGGGCAAGACGACCACCCTGCGCACCATCTCCGGCCTGTTGAAGCCGCGCGAAGGCAGCATCACGTTTGATGACAAAGACCTGCTCAAATACAAGGCAAACGAGATCGTCTACAAAGGCATCTCAATGGTCCCGGAAGGACGCGGCGTTTTTGCCCGCCTGACCGTGACCGAAAATCTTGAAATGGGCGCTTACAGCCGCAACAGCAAGCAGGAAATGAACCACGACATCGAAAAAGTGTTCACGCTCTTCCCGCGCCTGCGCGAAAGGCGCACCCAGATCGCGGGGACACTCTCCGGTGGCGAACAGCAGATGCTGGCCACCGGGCGCGCGTTGATGGCCCGCCCCACCCTGCTGTTGATGGACGAGCCTTCGATGGGTCTCGCCCCGGTGCTCGTTGAACTGATATTCGACACCATCGTACAGATCAACAAGGAAGGCACCACCATCCTCCTCGTGGAACAGAACGCCCTCATGGCGCTTTCCATCGCCCATCGCGCGTATGTTTTGCAGACGGGCGAGATCGTGCTCAGCGACACTGCCGAAAACCTCAAGTCCAATCCGACGGTTCAAAAGGCCTATCTGGGCATGGAATAAACGCAGGACATAAATAGACAAAAGCGCAGAGGAGAACCGTGCCTCTGCGCTTTTGTTTACGGAGGAACCATGTTGATATTGAACGCTGAAGAAGTTCGCAAAACGTTACCGATGAAAGAAACCATTGAGGCGATGAAGAGCGCCTACGCTTCGCTCTCCGACGGGAAAGCGGATGTGCCCCTACGGACTCGCCTGCCCATCTCGAACCACGATGCGCTGGGCATCTTCATGCCCGCTTATGTCAGCACGAAAGATGCAGATGCACTTGCGCTCAAAGTGGTGAACATCTACCCGAACAACCCTGCACGCGGACTGCCCTACATTCTGGCATCCGTGTTCGCATTCGATGCAGCCACCGGCGGGCTCGCCGCCGTACTCGAAGGCGGCACGTTGACCGCCATCCGCACAGGCGCTGGCAGCGGGGCAGCCATTGACATGCTGGCGCGCAAGGATAGCAGGACGGTCGCCGTCTTTGGCGCTGGCGTGCAGGGACGCACACAACTCGAGGCCGCCTGCTCCGTTCGCAGAGTGGAAACAGCCTGGGTCTTTGATTCAGATCCGGCGCGGGCTGAAGCGTTCGTCA
>DAOQBX010000347.1:0-2676 GCA_035340155.1 Anaerolineales bacterium
CCGCGCGACGGACATCGGCCTTATTCTCGTCCAGGGTCGAAATGGAGGGAATGCCAACGAACTCTTTCAATTCATTTAAATAGCGCTCATGGTTCGAGCGGACGTACTCCAACGCCTTCCGGGCATCTGACATGGTAGTTTCTCCTTTTTTTATGTTGCGGTGGTCGGCGCTGCGGTCGGTTCATCGAGGGCGCGGCGCGTGACCAGATACCATTCGTTGATCAAAGCAAGCCGGTCGCTGGTGTCATACATCGGCGCAACCTGTACGCCTTGTACCTGCACATCCACCCCGTATGAATAGACCGGATAATACAATGGCAGGGAAGGCAGGTCTTTCGTGAACACCACCTGAAAGTTGCGATACAAGCGGGCGCGTTCGGAAAAGTCTGTGGTGGTGCGGGCTGTCTCAAGGAACTCGCTCGCGGTGCGGTTATCCCATTGGGAGTAGTTCTGTCCGCCCGTTGCTTCGGACTGATGCCAGAAGAGATACGGGTCCGGGTCGGGGGTACGCGAGGTGTTCAAGTCCGCCAGTGCGGCTTGGTAATTCCGGGTGGAGAGGAAATCGTTGACCAATGAGTCGTAGGCAACCGACTGCAATTCCACCCGCACCCCGATCAGCGCCAGGTCAGACTGGATCGACTGGGCGATCAGCGTATGAATCTCATCATTGGGGTGAACCAGGGTAAAGGTCAGAGGTTGACCGTCTTTGGAACGAACTTCGCTTCCAGCGGTGAGGATATATCCCTCGGCGTTCAAGATCTGGGTCGCGGATTCGGGATCGTAGGCGATCTTTTCGATCTCTTCGTAATAAGCCCATGAGCCCGGCAACACAGGTCCATCGGCAACAATGGCTTGTCCCTTCAAGATATGAGAGACGATCACATTGCGGTTAATTCCCAGCATCAAGGCATGGCGCACTTTGTCGCTTTGCAAGAAGGCCACAGTGGGATTATTCAGGTTGAGGAAGACCAAACCCATTTGCGGCAAACGGCTGGTGTACACCGAAAGCGTCGGTTCCTGCAGGGCAGCCTGCAACACATCCTCGGTCAACTGACTGACACCCAGCACCTCGCCCTGTTGGTAGGCATCGAATGCCGCTGCAGACGATGGGTAATATCGGAACACGACCTGCTCAATGAAAGGCGGTTGGATGTAAAAACTCTGATTGGCGACCAGCACCACGCCAGTGATCTGACCTCCGCTGGTGAGCAGGTGGTCAAAGCGATACGGGCCGGATCCGACCGGGCTCAGGTTGAAGTCTGAGACTGCCAGTTGGTCGGCCGGGACGGTTTCCAGCAAATGCTTCGGCAGGGCACCAAAAGTGGCGTAGTCCAGAAATGGAGCGAAGGGTTCAGGAAGTTTGAATTGCAGGTTCTTTTCATCGAGGCGTTTGATCTCGATCTGAGACCACATATCCTTGATATCCTGCGGGAAGAGCGAGCCTGCGCTCTTGATCATCTCAATGGTGAAGATCAGGTCATCGGTGGTAACCGGCTGGCCATCATGCCAGAGCGCATTGGGGCGCAGCGAGAAGTTGTATTGCGTACCATCTGCTGAAACGCCCCAGGATTCGGCCAGGTCCGGCTGCGGCAGGCCGCGCGAATCAAATTTAACCAACCCGCTGAAGAGCAGGCGGTCCACATCCCGGTCGGCGGGGTTGTTCCAATCGAGCATGGGGTTCAAACGTCCCATCGAGCCGATGAGAGCCTCGGTGTAAATGCCGCCGGGCGCGGCTTCGGGCAGGGTGATGACACTGACCGGCTGCTGGCTGAGCAACAACAATGCCACAATGACCAGCGTTACGGCAACGACCAGGATCTGCCAGCGTAATTTTTTCATACTGTATATGTGTGGGATTTGTATCCGTTGATGGTGAATGGAGTGGGGATTCTTAAAGAAAAGACCGCCATGCCCTGCATTGGAGCAACCGGCAAGGCGGCCTCTTCACGCTTGTGATTAACTATCGTCCGACGATGATGATGGTAATGACGAGACCGAAGAAAACCACGCTCAGTGAGATCGTCATCCAGAAGAGGATGCGCTCAATACCGCGGCGGGCGGTGAAAACACCACCAGTATCCGCGCCGGTCAGACCACCCAGCCCTGCACCCTTGCTCTGCAGGATGACGCTGAGGATCAAACCCACTGAGGTTATAATCAAAGCAATATCCAAAAAGTTAGCCATGCGTTTGTGCCTCCTAGAAATTAGCTGGCAAATTATACCTGTTCGATCAGCGAATCGTCAAACGAGTGGTTCACGAAAACCATTTCCTCTTTCGGCTGTGAAAGAGGAAAGATTTTAATGAGGAATTTCATGCACGAAGTCATTGTCAACCTGCACATGCACACCCGTTACTCCGATGGCAGCGGAACCCACAAAGACATCGCCGCCGCCGCGCTCAAAGCCGGGGTGGACGCGGTCATCGTCACCGACCACAATATCCTCGTGCAGGGGTTTGAAGGCTATTACAAGGAAAAGAACAACAAGATCCTGATGCTGATCGGCGAAGAGGTCCACGACCAGGCGCGCGACCCGCAAAAGAATCACCTGCTGGTCTTCGGCACCGGGCGGGAACTGGCGACCTACGCCGAAAACCCGCAAAACCTGATCAACCAAGTGCGCGAATCAGGTGGACTGGCCTTTATCGCGCATCCCGACGACCCCGAAGCGAAAGC
>DAOQBX010000348.1:0-2673 GCA_035340155.1 Anaerolineales bacterium
GGATATTTTCTACGAACGCGGCGATGTATTGACCATTTCCATCCACGGCGACCCGGATTATGAGTACCCGCATTACACCGGTTTTGCAGACGAGACCGGGGCAGGCGCGGGGCTGGGTTTCCACCGCAACTTTCCACTTCCGGCCGGGACCGGGAACGAAGGATATCTTGCAGCGTTGGATGAAGCGCTGGGTTTGATCCGCAAGGTATCACCAGACTTCCTTGTCCTCTCCACCGGCATGGACACGTTCGACGGCGACCCACTGGGGAAATTCCATGTCACTCGCGAGGGCTTTCAAGAGATCGGGCAACGAATTTCAGGGCTGCGCACCCCTACTGTGATCGTAATGGAAGGCGGCTACGCCAACGCCGCGCTTGGAGAAAACATCCTTACTTTATTGGAGAATTTCAAATGAGACAATGGCTGACAGCAAGTTTCTTTATCCTGATCAGCATGCTGGCATGCGGCTTGTTCTCGCAGTCACCAACCGCAACGCCGCTCCCTCCCGCTGAAACAGCAACGGCAGTTTTTACAGAGACTGCGGTGGCAACCTTCACAACCGAAGCCACCTTTACCTTCACGCCGACCATTACCGAAACTCCCAGCGTAACCCCCACGCCTACATCCAGCGCTCCTTCTGTCACTGTGAATAAGCAAGCACATTGCCGATACGGTCCATCGGTAGCCTACCTGCATGCAGCAGACCTTTTTGCGGGAGACAGGGGAACCGTGCGGTATCGTGCTTTATATAGCAACTGGCTTTATATTCAGTTCGATAAACTCACCTATTCATGCTGGGTTGCGCCATCAGTAGTGGACGTAACAGGGGATGTCAGCACGCTGGAGAAGATCGAACCCGACTTGCAGCGTGTTGGCAGTAACCGTTATGGGCCGCCGCAGAACGTACAGGTCAGCCGTAGCGGCGACGAGGTCACCATCACATGGGAACGCGTCACCATGACCAAGGATGACGATCGCGGCTATTTTATTGAAGCCTTTGTCTGCCAGGATGGCGCTTACATCTGGTGGACGGATTCCTACCCAGACCAGTATTCCACCAGTTACACCGTCAAAGATGAAGCGGGGTGCGCAGCCCCTTCATGGGGCAGGTTATACACCGTGGAAAAACACGGTTTCTCCAAACCAGTTGAACTTGACTGGCCGCAGCCATAGCACAAAATAAGAAGAGGCTCCTGAAGTTTCAGGAGCCTCTTCTTATTTACGAATACCAGCCTTTTTGAAGGCATTTTCCAGCAAGTCGATGGTCACCGGTTTGATGACAATAGACTGCGCCCCTCCGCGCAACACCTGTTGACGGGTCTCCGGCTGATCGTCGGAGGTGATGACCACCACCGGCACTTTCATAAGACGCGGTTCGCGGCGAATATATTCCAATACTTCGGTCCCATCCAGGCCGGGCATATTGATATCCAGGCAGATAAAACGCGGCACATAATTTGCCAACATGGTCATCGCAGTCCCGGAACCATACGCCACTTTTGCGGGTTCATCAAGCAGGTCGAGCATTTGCTGCAACGCATCCGCCGTCTGGCGATTATCGTCAATAATCAATCCTTCAGACATCAGTCCTCCATAATCAACGTGCCCATCACAGACACATCATATCCTTTCAGGTGAGATACAGCCGAACGAAAACGGGGATCAGCCAACAGGTCAAAAAGAGGCGCCATCAGATTTGTCTCAGCAAACTGCCGGGGGATCACCAGGTCATAACGTTCTTGAAATAGCGGAATAAAATCAAGATCAAGAGCTTGCGCAGCGGCGGCCACCCCAAGCCCGCAATCGGCGCGCCCTGAAGCGATGGCTGCGGCAACACCAAGATGAGTATACTCTTCCTGATAATAGCCTGCAACGGAGTCGGGGGAGATTGCCATCAAATTCAAATGATAATCCAGCAGGACGCGCGTCCCTGCTCCGCGCTGGCGGTTCACAAACTGGACCTGGGGCTGGGTCAGATCTCTCAGGCTTTTTATTCCCTTTGGATTACCCTTCTTTACGATCAGGCCCTGATCGCGCCCCACCAGCGCAACCACCCTCACCGGGATACCCGGCATATATTGCCGGATATATGAGACGTTATACGTGCCATCCTGCGGGTCAAGCAGATGCGAACCGGCCAGATGTGCTTCACCACGACGCAACGCCACCAACCCGCCTTGCGACCCCACATTGGCAGAGGCCAGCCTGCGATCATGCTCCGCAAGGAATTGAGCGATCAGATCAAGGGTCAGGTCGTGCGAGCCAATGGCCAGGATGGTCTTCTCGATCTCAGGCTTGCTGCGATACAAACAGACCTGGATATTTTCCCCCGCTTCCATACCTTGCACACCGCTGGGGACCAAGGCCAACCCATCAGCCTGAACCAGCGACGTAATAACTCCCGCCCCACGTGACAAAGGCGCCGCAAGGAGTTTTTCGCCCACCCGGCCCACCACCACACGGACAAAATCATCATCGCCCGCCGGCGAAACCAGTTTGCGGGTAAGGATGGCTGTTTCAGTCGGTAGTTCCAGCGGCGGACGACCCTGCCAACGGGCAAGGACAGGTTCTACAAATATATCGATGGTCAGCGCGGCAGAAACCGGATAACCAGGTACTCCGATGATCGGAACCACGGATGACTGCCCACCCTCCACCCGCGCTTCACGGTCT
>DAOQBX010000349.1:0-2655 GCA_035340155.1 Anaerolineales bacterium
AATCATCAACTGATTTTCGATGGCAAAGCGTTTTTTGTTGATCTCTTTATCTTCAGCGATGATCTTTTCGGCAGCCTTGATATCGCGCTTTTTCAACGCTTCGACCGAGCCGATGATGGCGTGTTCCACCATCGAGCCCAGGGCGATCACCTCATCTTTGACCTGTTGAATGTCGCTCTCAAAAGTTTTTCGAATCATAAGTCCTCTGTCTTGTTGGTTCGCTCATTTTACTACTGACAATTCCATCTGACGATGTCTGTTTCGGAAGAGTCCGCTGGTGGCTGGGCAAAAGTTTGGAAGCGCCGGGCAGGTTCGGTGCCCGAAGGAAGCGCTGTTCTTCTTATCCAAACCTTCCGGTCACGTAGTCTTCGGTGCGTTTGTCGCTGGGGCGGGTGAAGATCTTTTTTGTATCGGCGAATTCGATCACGCCGCCTGCGCGTTGTTCGTCGATCATCATCATGGCCGTGTAATCGCTGGCGCGCGCGGCCTGCTGCATGTTGTGGGTGACGATGATGATGGTGTAGTTCTTTTTCAGTTCCTGCATCAATTCTTCGATGCGCAGAGTGGAGATGGGGTCGAGTGCGGAGGCGGGCTCGTCCATTAAGATGATCTCCGGTTGAATGGCGATGGTGCGGGCAATGCATAAGCGTTGCTGCTGACCGCCGGAGAGTGCATAAGCGCTCTGTTGGAGTTTGTCTTTCACTTCATCCCAAAGAGCGGCGCTGCGCAGGGACTGTTCAACGAGTTCGTCCATGTTGCCCTTAAAGCCGTTGATGCGCGCACCCCAGGCGATGTTCTCGTAAATGGATTTGGGGAAAGGGTTGGGTTTTTGAAAGACCATGCCGATCTTGCGGCGTACCTCTACAGGGTCGATGTCTTTGCTGTAGAGGTTTTGCCTGTCCAGGAGCAGTTCGCCGGTGACGTGGCAACTCGGTACGAAGTCGTTCATGCGGTTGAACGAGCGCAGCAAGGTGGATTTGCCGCAGCCGGACGGCCCAATGATGGCGGTGATCTTTTGTTTTTCAACTTTTACATTCACTGCCTTTACGGCTGTAAAGGTTCCATAGTGAATGGAGAGGTGGTTGGTTTCAATGGCATAGGTGGGCGTGGTGGAGTTTGACATGTTCAATAAGCCTTTCTCTGATAGCGGTTGCGCAATAGAATGGCGCTTGCATTTAGCGTAAGCAGCAGAACGAGCAATACTACGATGGCTCCCGCTGCGATGGCGTGAAATTCGGATTGTGCGCGTGTGGTCCATTGGTAGATCTGGATGGGCAGGGCAGTGAATTTTGAGAAAGGCCCGCTTGGGTCGAGGCTGATAAAAGTGGAAGCGCCCACCACGATCAACGGGGCGGTTTCCCCCAATGCGCGAGACAAAGCCAGGATGCTGCCGGTCAGGATGCCGGGCAGGGCATTGGGCAACACATGATGCCAGACCGTCTGCCAGCGCGTCGCGCCAACGCCGTAAGCGGCCTGCCGTAAAGAGTCGGGAACGGCCTTGATGGCTTCCTGCGCGTTGATGATGATAAGCGGCAGGACGAGGATGCCCATCGTCAGTCCGGCTGAAAGAACGGTGCGCCCGTTCGAGTCGGTCACGCCGAACAGGCTGCCGCTTGTGAAAGGCTCCAACACACGGACAAAGAGTGCCAGTCCCAACATGCCATAGACAATACTGGGCACTCCGGCGAGGTTGTTGATATTGGTCTGGATGATGCCGGTCAACCAGTTCTTTGGCGCATATTCCTGAAGATAGATGGCTGCGCCGGTTCCGACGGGCAGGGCGAAGAGGATGGCGATGCTCACCAGCCAGAGTGAACCCAATACTGCCGTACGGACTCCTGCAAACTCGGCGCGGGAAGACATGGGCGTGACGAGGAACTGCGGTGTGACCCAGGAGCGAAATTCAAGGACAGCATTCGGATACTTCATGGCAACCTCTGCCCGAATTTTGCTGCCGTTCAATATGGACTCGGTCATGCTCCAGGTCTCCTTGGTGTCGATTCGGACGAGGCGTTCAAGAAAGAGATTGAGCAAGTCAGCCTGGGAGCGTTCCTGCATGGGTTGTTCAGTTTCCAGTTTTTTGTATGCGCCGGAGGAGAGGTTCTCTTTGAGGATGACGAGCAATTCATCCTTTGTCAGTTCGTTGATCGGGGTGGATGTAAATTGGGCAGGGTCGTCCTTGTATTCGTAGGCAATGTAGCCAAAGGCGCCGTCCACCACGTTGTAGAGCAGGGCCGTCAATGCGAGGATGGCGATAAGCAAAGCCGAAAGGAAGAGAGACTGCCAGATGGTGGCAACCCGGTAACGGGTCCGGAGAGAGGCGTGAAAGGCTTTGCCTTGGGGGAATTGTTCATGAGTCTGGTTCATTCGTAGCGCTCCCGAAAACGATTGACCACCCATTGGCTGATGAGATTTAGGATGAGGGTCACGAGGAAGAGCATCAACGCAATGGCGAAGAGGCTGTTGTAGTCGATGGAGTTATACGAGAGGTCGCCGCCGCTGATGCGGGCAATGTGGCCGGTCATGGTCTCGGCGGCTGCGAGCGGATTGAAGGTGAAGCTCGGCCCGGCGCCGGCAGCCAGCGCCACGATCATCGTCTCGCCCACCGCGCGCGAGATCGCCACGATGAAGGCCGCGGCGATCCCGGAGAGCGCC
>DAOQBX010000350.1:0-2648 GCA_035340155.1 Anaerolineales bacterium
CTATCCGTATGAATTTCATTTCCGCGCGGTGAACACTCATGCGCTTCTCTCTGGACCGTTAACCGGGGATGTGACCAGTGACCGGACTCTCATCTACAAGGCGTTCGCCGCCGGGCACTGTTTCGTGGGCTACGACATGTCCGCCCCCACCAGGGGTTTTCGCTTCACTGCGCAGGGCAGGGATGGGACCGTTGTGATGGGTGACGAAATCCCTGCAAAGGGCGGCGTGACCCTGCAAGCCAAGGTTCCTTTCCATGCCGACGTCTTGCTCTTAAAGGATGGACAGGTCATCCAAACCTGGAAGAATCAACTCTCGGGCACGCACATCACCACCGAACCCGGGGTGTACCGCATCGAAGCATATCGACGCTACCTGGGCAAACGCCGCGGCTGGATTTATAGCAATCCGATCTATGTTCGGTAGGCTGGTCACTTACGCATTTTGATGAGTTTTGCCGGGTTCCCGGCCACAATGGAATAAGGCATCACGTCCTTTGTAACGACAGAACCAGCGCCGATAATTGAACCTTCCCCGATCTTCAATCCGGGCAAAATAATAACCCGGCTGCCAATCCAAACGTCGTTTCCAATTTCAACTGGCCCATATTCAACATTCCCCTGGAACATCATCGGAATATCCACCCGGTCAAAACGATGATTCCCACCCAAGATCAAAACCTCAGGTGCCATCATGACATGGTCTCCTATTCTTGTATTGAATGGAATCTTGCAATTCTCTCCAATCCCACTATGATCGCCGATTTCCAACTGCCCCCCGCTTCCAAAAACCGCACCGCGCTCAATATTGACGTTTGAACCGCATTTGTTGAAAAGGACCGAAGCGCATACAGCGCGAACTTTTTTGGAGAACCGGCCCAGGAATCTGGTTGTAGACGAAGGCATGTTTCTGGCTACAAGAATATAGAAAATATAGACCAGACCCTTGATCAAAAATCGCATGGATCTCTCCAAAATGAAATCTTCCTGTTACTCGAAAAAATTATATCACCCGGATCGGGGGAGGATAAAGATCCCGATGCAGGAATCAACTCCGGCACGGGTGGGAAGCGCGGGCGACACTCCGCGTCCCCGGAAGAAGATTCTTGTGGTAAACTTCGCCCGCTAGTCAACAGGTACGTCTAATATACGTGCCTTTCCGTTCCCGGCAGGCCCACGGCTTGAACAGGAACAAACCCATGGAAAGGAGGTTTTCCCAATGCGCAAATATGAACTGATGTGCGTGATCCAGCCCGACCTGGATGAGACCGCTTTTAACAGCGTGCTCGAGAAGGTGAAGGGTTGGATCAGTGAGTCAGGTGGCAGTGTGGATAAGGCCGAAGTTTGGGGTCGCCGCAGACTCGCTTATCTCATCAACAAGCACCGCGAAGGTCAGTATGTTCTGATGAACGTGACCATGGAGCCCGCCGCCACTTTCGGCCTTGAACGCAATCTTCGCTATCAAGAGTCGATCCTGCGACACATGCTTTCTGTAGTTGGATAATTAACTTTGGAGTTGCCCGGTTTTTAACAAGGAGATTGCCATGAGCCGAGGTCTTAATAAGGTACAGATCATAGGACATCTTGGGAAAGATCCCGAGATGCGCTACACACCGTCCGGCAAGCCGGTCACGACGTTCACAGTGGCGGTCAGCCGCACCTGGAACAGCGCTGACGGCGAGCGTCATAACGAGACCGAATGGTTCAATGTGGTCGCCTGGGGGACCCTGGCCGAAATCTGCAAACAGTATCTCGTCAAGGGACAGCAGGTCTATGTGGAAGGCCGCCTGCAGACCCGCCGCTGGGATGACAAGGAAGGCACAAAGCATACCAGTGTGGAGATCGTAGCCAGCGAAATGATGATGCTGGGCGACCGGCGCGATTCCAACAACAACTCACAGGAAGTCGAAAACTCGTCCACGGATGCCCAGAACAGCACCGGGGATGAAGAGTTCCCCTTCTAAAGCAAGTTTTCTGGAGTAAATCATGAGTGAAGAAAGAAATACCTCCGGCGGGGAAGGCGGCGGGGGCGATCGCAAGTTCTTTGCGAAGCCCAAGTTCTGCCAATTCTGCGCCGACAAGAACCTGACCATCGATTACAAAAAGATCGATCTGTTACGCAAATACGTCACTGAAGAGGGCAGCATTCGCCCGCGCCGCCAAACCGGCGCCTGCGCGAGGCACCAGCGCGCGGTGGCGGCTGCCGTCAAGCAGGCACGTCACGTAGCGCTTCTGCCTTTCAACGGCAAGGCACCGGACGAACGTTCCTGATTGCCGATCTCTGACACCGGCGGGGCATGGGCACAAGTTCCATGCCCCGATTTTTTGCCGGTCACTCTTACGCAAGGAGCATGAGCATGTCCAACGAATCGGGCAGGAAGCCCGTTCTACACAAGAAACACGTTGCCCGCCTTCAGCGCGAACAGCAACAGACCCGCATCGTCCTTTACACCTTCTTCGGGGTCCTTGCCATTGTTCTACTTTTACTGCTGTACGGCTGGCTCGATATTAAATTCTTCCAACTTAACCGCCCAGTGGCCAAGGTTGGAGACACCGAGATCCTGCTCAAGGATTTCGAACCACGTGTCAAATTGCAGCGCCAAAACCTGCTGAGCCAGTACAACCAGTATGAGCAGTTCGCCCAATTCTAC
>DAOQBX010000351.1:0-2642 GCA_035340155.1 Anaerolineales bacterium
ATTCGCATTAGACGAGATCCTGCAAGAGCCCAGGCTGCTTGCTCCGCCGCCACGCGTCGAACCAGGAACACCTGCAAAATTTGAAGATGTGGTCACTCACACTCTGCCCTATCTACCGGCATGGCCCGAGATCGCAGCGATCTACAAACCACAAACCTTCACCATGCCTGAAGCCATTTCAGGGAATGCCAACATCGTCATTATTGGTCAACCCGGCGTCGGGAAGACTGTGGCCCTAGCCCATCTCGCAAGCCTAGCTGCAAATCGAAGCGACAAATTGGGGAAGTTGAACGAAGTAGTTCCGTTCCTTATCCATGTGGCAGATCTTAATCTCCCGCTACGCGATCTGAAAAATGTTCTTGGCCCCATTATTGAAGCCTCTGCTGAATACGCCTCCACCTTTGAGTACGGAAAACTTTCGAGTTTTATCCAGCAAACCTTCAAGGCAGAGACTGCCCTGTTGCTGTTGGATGGCTACGATGAAATCACACCGAACGAACAGCAAACGGTTTCAGACTATCTCAAGATTCTCTTACAAAATTATCCAAACCTGCGCGTGGTGACCACCGGCACACCGGAATATCTTGATGGTCTTGTGGCGCTTGGGTTCATCCCGCTATCCGTTTGTACATGGTCTGACCGGGAAACACAGGCCTTTATCGAAACCTGGGGCAGGCAATGGTCACACACTGTGGCGATGGAATCATGGGCCCAGACCACCATTCAGCATGTCGACCCGTTCTTACTTAACTCATGGCTGGATAATGAAAATTTGAATTTATCTCCGCTGGAACTGACTCTCAAGGTCTGGGGCGCATACGCAGGTGACAGCCTAGGATCTCACACCTTGGAATGGATCGCCTCCCACATTCGCCGCATTGCCCCTGCCAATACACCGCTCGCCGCATTGGAGACTCTCGCCATGCAGGTGGTTGTCAGTGCGCAGCCAGTGTTCGACCCTCGCAAGGCCCGCGCCTGGGTGAAGTCTTTTGAAGTCGCTGAAGATTCGACCACCCCTCTCGATGCAGAGAGCGCCGAGACCTCAGGTGAAAATGACGAAAACATAAAAGAGGATACCAAGCCTCTCAAAGGAAAAAAGAAGACCGAAAGGGTTTCCACTCCTTCCACAGGTCTGCTCGGAAAGATGGCGGCCAGCGGGTTGCTGGTTTCCTACCCAAACAACCGTATGCGTTTCTCTCATCCGGTCTTCGCGGGCTACCTGGCCGGGCATGCCCTGACGAATTACAACGTGGAAGAAAACATCCTCAACCAACCGGACTGGTCTGGCAAATATCTCACCATGCGTTACTTCGCTGCGCACGGCGACGCGACCAAATTGGTAAACGCCCTATTGGAATACTCCCGCCTGCCCATGCACCGTCCTTTGTTCGCAGCAGCACGCTGGCTGCGAGATGCTCCCCGGAATGCTCCATGGCGCGGCAAACTCTTTGGCGCCCTGGCAGGCATCCTGCAAATGGAAGGTGTACCGATTAGCCTGCGTGGTCAGGCCATGGCTGCCTTTGCCTATAGCAACGACCCGGCTGCTGCCACCCTATTCCGACAATTCTCCGCAACGCTCTCGACAGAACTGGTCCATTTAGCCGTGCTTGGCCTGGGCGCAGTGCGCGATGTAAAGGCCCTCAAATCATTGGAGAACAACTTGCAATCCTCCAGCCTCAATGTACGCCGGGCGACCTGTCTGGCGCTGGTCGCCATAGGCACAGAGGAAGCCTTGGAAGCGGTGGCCCACACTCTGCTGGGCGGAGACGAAGATGTTCGTCGCGCCGCCGGAGAGGCCCTAGCTAACGACCCCGAAGAAGGCCACGCCATGCTCAAAGACGGCATAACCATGAACGACATCCTGGTTCGCCGGGCTGTTGTGTACGGCCTTGGCCGTGTGCCGCAAGATTGGGCTGTCGAGTTACTAAGGAAAATCCAGATCGAAGATGATCAATGGATCGTCAAAAATGCAGCTACAGAAGTGCTTGATGCCAAGACGCATATGGAACTTTTGGCCCCCGCCAAACTCAAGGCCCCTCATGAGTCGCCATGGCTGATCGAGTTTGCTGCCAGAAACGGCATGGGGGTTTCACCGGGTGTCCCCGCGACCGACCTGCTGCTGACAGCCCTGCTGGGCGACGATCACGATGCGCGGATGGCCTCACTGCCCTATTTGAAGTTCTCGCCCACTGAAGGCGTGATCACTCAAGTGTACGACGCAATGTATTCAAGGGAGCCGGAACTTCGGGAAGCTGCCTACATGACTCTCTGGGAGATTGGCGCTGCCGGCGTCAAGCTTCCCAACCCCACCAAATTTGGAATGGATTAACATGCTCATTACAAACGCAAACGTCATCACATGGGAATCACCGAACCGCGTCCTGGCTAATTACGCCATCTACATCGAAGGCGGCGTCATCAAGGATGTGGGCTCGACCCGTTCGCTCACGACCAAATACCCAAAAGCCAAACAGACCGATGCTCACGGTCAGTATGTGATGCCCGGCGGCATCTGCGCGCACACTCATTTCTATGGCGCTTTTGCACGCGGCATGGCCATTCCAGGGCCTGCGCCGAAAGACTTCCCGGAAATCCTGCAAAAGTTGTGGTGGCCGCTTGATCGTTCGCTTGATGCGGAGTCT
>DAOQBX010000352.1:0-2634 GCA_035340155.1 Anaerolineales bacterium
GGCAGATGCGCTGGGGGTTGCAATCACCGCATTTTTTGGTGCAGATAACGAAAAGGTGTCGGTGGTTTTTCTAAAGCACGATGAGCGCAGCCGCATGGCTTTTACGCGCGGAATGTTCGAAGCGCTCGGTGGGGAGCAGTTTTCCGGCAGGGTCGAACCGTTCATGCTCACTTTGGAGAGCGGCGCATCCTGCGGCCCTCATGATATTGTGCACTCGGGGCATGAGTTTGTATACTGCCTGCGAGGGCATCTGGATTATTATGTGGAGAAAGATTTCTTCCACCTGGAGCCAGGCGACAGCCTTCTCTTCGCGTCGAAACTCCGTCATCGTTGGCGCAATTCCAGCGGGAGTGTGGTCAACGCCCTGGTGATCATTTCCGGGTTCGCAGAAGGCGAGCAGCCCCACGTAACGCATTTGTAGAAATGGGATGAATCAAAAGACGCCACCTATTTGGGTGGCGTCTTTTTTGCTGGTTGCTTTTTCAGGTTATGCGTACATGCCCCAGTCGAGAGCAGAAGGATCTTCCATCATGGAGAAGTCCCACATTTCCATGCCCATCTCAATGGTGACCGGCATGTTGAAGGCTTCCACGGCTTTGGCCTTGGTCATTTCGATCATGGCAGGGCCGTAAGGGCAGAATGGGGTGGTGAGGATCATCTTAAGCCGCGCATTGCTATCGTCGATCTCGACGTTACGCACGAGCCCAAGTTGAATGATATTCATGCCAATTTCAGGGTCCACCACTTCGGATAAGCGATCTCTTGCAGGTTTAACCATCTCCGGGTGGGTGGTATGGATCGTCCATTGGATTTCATTGATTTCGGATTCACTCATGAGTGCCTCTTTATTATTTTGATTTAACTGCTGGCTGCACCACATAGGTGCAGTGTGCGCCGCCGTCCAAAATGCATTGGACCTTGTTAGCCGGAAGAGCGAGCATTTTCGATATCAGGGTCTGGTCAACGGTGCAGACTTCAGGATGTGTCACGCCGATCTGGTAGTAGGGACAGGAAATCTCATGGATCTGGTATTGACCGTTCTTCTTTTCCCATTCCACAGTAAAGCCTTCCTGTGCCAGCAAATCCTTGACGAGGTCAAGGCGCTCTTCCATACTCAGACCTTTGATGTCGTTTGTGTATTCGCTCGCGAGGTCTTCGGCAATCTGCCCGAACAATTTACTGACCACAGGCCCCGGCATAGACTCTTTCATTTGTGAAAGAAGCCGGGTGGTCAGCCGAAGATAGCGGGTGGGGAAGCGTTCCATCCCTTCGTTGGTGAGGATGTACACAAGGCGGGGGCGTCCAACACCGTGGCGCTCCTCCTGACCCTCGACCAGCCCTTCCATTTGAAGGTTTGTAAGATGGTGACGAACTGAAATGGGGTTAATGCCCACTGCCTCTGCGAGGTCATTAATGGTGCAGCGGGGCCTTTTTAGTAATGTCTGTAAAATCTTATCTCGCGTGGATTTCATACCGGCAGTATACCTGCCCGGTAGATTCTTGTCAATATACTAGATAATTATCATAAATATTTGGTCAAATCAGGGTACGTGGAATAGGAGAATAGGGGACCAATCACTCCAATTGCCCGCTGCATCTCTCGCCTTAACTCGCCAGTAGTAGGTTCTTCCGCTGATGAGTGCTTTTGTCTGCGAGGAGGTTTTTCTGGTCGCTTCTGTAAATGCCGGGCTGGAGAAGTCCGGGGCATCGTCCACTTCCACCTGGTATTGGCTCACTCCACCCACGGCGGCCCATTGGAGTTGTGGTCGCTTCGGAGTAGACAAATTATTGGATGGCCGGATAAGCGTCGGCGGAGATGGAGGCGTTGTGTCAATCGTAAAGGAGTAGGTCCTGCTAAACCTCCCCGGGTTGAGATCGAAATTATATGCCCAGACTCTCGCATAGTAGGTCCCATCTGCAAGCGACGAAGTGGGTGTGAAGTTAAGCGCCTTCACTGTTTGCATGGCGACGATATTCGTAAAATTCGAATCGGTCGCGAGGAAAACTTCGTATGCCCGGGCGTTGCGGATGGCTGACCAGGCCAGCATGGGCTGGTTGTTGCTGGTCAGGTTTATGCGGTTAATAGCAGTCATGAAGGGAGGCGGGAAGTTGACCGGAATTTTGGCGATGGTGAAGGCTTCGCCCGATACGACAGGTTCTGCCACGGGATTCCCGTTGCGATCGGTGATACTGCTGTTGTTGATCAGATCAAGCCTGATCAGGCCTGACCCTGCGCCCGTGGACACAGTCACTACGTAAAATGGATCTACGTTTTGGATGTTGGTGATCGCGGTGTCAATATTTGTGGTGGCAATAATGAAATCAGCGGCGTCGACACCGAGGACAGATTCGGAAAATGTAATGATGAAATCCACGCTGGAACCAATGGCCGGGTTTGGGCTCGCGCGAATGATCGACGTTGCTCGTGGAGAGGTCTTGTCGATGGTGTATGTTTCGCCAGCGATGAAATTTCCATTTCCCGTGCCGCCGCCGCCGAGAGCGACACCTTGCAAATTGTGGATGCTGTCGTCATCAAGCAGGTCGAGTCTTAATATCCCGTCGCCGCTGCCGGTGGATACTGTGACAATGAAGAACGGGTTCACAGAATTAACACTGAGGATGGCCGCGTTTGGA
>DAOQBX010000353.1:0-2634 GCA_035340155.1 Anaerolineales bacterium
GTTCCATCCGGCGGACGTGTGGTGGTGCAGCCCGTCTGGGTCGAGGACCTGGTCACCTGCATCCTGTGGGCCATGCAAAACGATAACACCCTTAACCACGTCTATGAGATCGGCGGCAATGAATTCTTTACCCTGCAACAGATCATTGAGATCATCATGGATGTGACCCGCCGCCGTCGCTTCCTCGTACCGCTCTCCCCGATCACCCTGCGCGCCCTCACCGTTTTCTTCGAAGGCGTTTTTCCGAACTTTCCGCTGTCCTCCTTTTTTCTCGACTATTTCGCCGTCAACCGCACCACTGCGGTGGATGCAATGCCGCGTCACTTCGGGCTGATGCCTGCGCGCTTCTCCTACCGCCTCGACTATCTCATCCGCAAGCCGTGGTACCAGCGGCTGTGGAATGCTGTGACCGAGCGCGCCGCCTCTCTGCGAACCAGATAAAACACCATGCCAAACTTCACCATCCGTTTATTGGACACTCCAGAAGATATGCGCCTCGTGGAGGAACTCCAACGCCAGGTCTGGCCTGGCTCGGAGACCGATGTAGTGCCGTTGCATGTGCTCATCACCGCCGTTCATAACGGCGGCGTACTACTCGGCGCTTTCCAGGAAGAAAAGATCATCGGCTTTGTTTGGGGATTCCCCGGCCTCGAAGAAACTCCGGATGGCCCGCGCGCAAAACATTGCTCACACATGATGGGTATCCATCCCGACCATCGCGACGGCGGCATCGGCTTTGCACTCAAACGCGCCCAATGGCAGATGGTGCGGCACCAGGGACTCGACCATATTACCTGGACCTACGACCCGCTGCTTAGCCGCAATGCCCATCTCAACATCGCCAAACTCGGCGCAGTCTGCACCACGTATAAACGTTCCGAATATGGCGAGATGCGCGACGGCATCAATGCGGGCCTGCCCTCCGACCGCTTCCAGGTGGATTGGTGGCTCAACTCCCAGCGCGTCCAGCGACGACTTGGCAAACGCGCCCGTCCCACGCTCAACCTGCGCTCCGTCACCCAAAGCGGCCTCCGCAACTTTTATGCGCTTCCACCTTCGACCGATAACCTGCCGCACCCGCCCGAGCATGTTCCACCCTTTGAGGACCGCCTGTTGCTGGCTGAAATCCCCAGCGACTTTATGGATCTGAAGAACAGAGATTTTGCCCTGGCGCGTGACTGGCGTTTCTTTACCCGCGAGTTATTCGAAACCGCCTTTGCCAGCAACTTCATCATCACCGATTTTGTATATGACAACACGGGGACAAATCCGCGCAGTATGTACATTCTCACCCACGGCGAATCCACGCTGGATGAATTTGAGTAGATCGATCTTAAACGCATGATGCGCCCGTGAGGGCGCATCAGCGGTTGGATGGGAAGAGGAAACGAGAAACCTTGTCTGTGGCAAGGATTATCTCCGAACGGAGGGATTCTGGTCGCCATTGCTCATGGCAGACATGCCCACGGGGTGATAGGTCGGTTCAGCGCGGCTGGCGCCATAGGCAGGCACAGGATTTGAGTGCGGCTTGGGCACGGGGCGGGGATAGTTGGCAGCGGGGGGATTCACCTGCTGGCGTGGAGCAGGCTGCGAGGTCCGGGGTTGAGGCGCATTGTAGGTAGCCGGCTCACTGCGCTGATTCGAGTAGCGGTTATAGACATCCGCCAGCGTGAAGAGACGTTCACCCGCGACCGAGAAGGTCCCGATCAGCAGCACACGCACCAGCCAGACCATCGAAGCAACGAAGATCGGTACAACCTTGAGCATGGTAGCCTGACCCAGCAGCACACCACCCTGGGCGGTGTGGGTTTGAATGGCCACCGAAACGCCCCACCAGGTCAGCATGGCGTTGAAGGCGGCCGCCAATAGCCACGCGCCAAAGAGGTAGTACACTTCCGCGGGTTCGTCGCGCCCCTGCTCGGGGGTGAAGATACGGGCAATACCGGCAAAGTCGATGGTGCAGAAGGCGAAGGCCAGGATGGACGACCAATAAACACCGGCAAATTGCAGGTCGCCGAGCACATCGCGCAGGGCGAAGGATGTGGTGCCGAAGTTGAAAACCTCAAAAGCAAGCAATGCACAGACCAGAATGAACCCAAAAATCGCCCCGCGTTTGAGGGATACATTCTTGAGGAATGGCAGAAGTTGGATTTGGAAGGAACGGTTCATGGGAATTCTCCTTTTTGGAACCAGATGGGGAAAACATGCGACTTTCTTAATATAGAACACTTGTTCTAATTTGTCAAGCTATTCGCATTGCGAAACAATAAAAAAACTTCCGATGTGACAAACATCGGAAGTTTTCATCTCGAAAGAACGGCAGTTAACCGCGGCGGCGGCCGCCCCCGCTGACCAGCATCACATAATACAGCAGCTGCAGGATGGCCGTGATCAATCCTGCGACATAGGTCAACGCGGCGGCATTGAGCACGGCATTGACACCACGGCGCTCCTCGTCGGTTTGGATGATGCCTGTTTCGGAGAGCAGGCGTTTGGCGCGGGCCGAAGCGTCAAATTCCACAGGCAGGGTGGCCAACGCAAAGCCCGCACCGCCTGCAAACACCATCACTCCCAGCCAGGCGATCTGTGTGACCTGCAGGAACAGGCCGATCATGATCAGGATCCAGCCGAGGT
>DAOQBX010000354.1:0-2632 GCA_035340155.1 Anaerolineales bacterium
AACGTGTATATCGGCCCGGTCGAATTTGATGAAAGTTCCCAGTCTTATGCCATGAACCTTGGCGTGCCCGTTCGAGAACCGAAGACTGGAAAAGTGATCGGCATTCTCAGGGGTACATTGGATGTTTCCATCCTTGCCCGGACCTTGGAAGGTCTGAAAGTGGGCGAAGGAGGCGGTGTCACGCTGATCGATCAGGATGGGATCATTCTGGTTTCGAACGATCCCGAACTGACCATGCAGCCTGCGCCTGAAAACATACTGGCTTTATTTGAAGGCGGGAAGAGCAACTGGGTCCAGGCAAAAGACCTGGATGGGGATGAAGCTATTCTAGCCTTTAATACTTTAAATGAAGAAGAATGGCAATTGCATGGGTGGAAATTATTGATCAACCACAAGATGCGGGAGATCTACCAATTTGAGATGCAGAGTTTATTGGTCGGCTTGATCACCGCATTGATCGTCGTGGCTGCCGGTACCATCATCACGAACCTGGTCATCAAAAAAAGCATTGCCATGCCGCTTGAGGTTGTCACCGACATGGCTAAATCCCTTTCCACAGGTGATTTGGTGCGGGATATGAGCGATGAATGGAAGAAAAAACTGAGGTTGCGAAGCGATGAGATCGGGATGATCGGGCAGGCGTTTGATAACCTGATCGGATACATGCAGGAAATGGGCGAGGCCGCTTCATCCATTGCCCAAAACGACCTCACGATTGTAGTGGTTCCCAAGTCTGAAAAGGATGAACTGGGGAATGCGTTTGCCCATATGGTTGCAGGCCTGCGTGAAGCGGTGGGGCAGGTGGCGCAAAGTGCCAATGCGGTTTCGACAGCTGCGTTACATTTGGTCTCCGCTTCAGATCATTCGGGAGATGCCAGTCACCAGATTGCGGCAACGATCCAGCAGGTGGCTCAGGGCATTAATCAACAAGCGGCCGGAGCTACAAAGACGGCTGGTTCTGTCGAACAGATGAACCGGGCGATCGAAGGCGTGGCGAAGGGGGCGCAGGAGCAGGCCAGGGCTATTGGCAAGGCGTCAGAAGTGACCTCGCGTATTAGCCTGGCCATCGAGCAGGTAGCTCAAAACGCCCAGGCAGTGACAAAGGATTCAGCAGAGGCGGCCAATCATTCCCGGGACGGCGCCCGTACCGTGAAAGAGACGATTGAAGGGATGGAAGCGATCCGGAGCAAGGTGGGGCTCTCCACAACGAAAGTGGAAGAGATGGGGACGCGTTCGGAAGAGATCGGGGTGATCATTGAAACGATTGAAGATATTGCCAGCCAGACGAACCTGCTGGCGTTGAACGCGGCCATCGAAGCGGCGCGTGCTGGGGAACAAGGGAAGGGCTTTGCAGTGGTGGCGGACGAAGTGCGGAAGCTGGCGGAGCGTTCGAGCCAGGCCACGAAAGAGATCGCGGCGTTGATCAAGGGTATTCAGAATACCGTGAGCGAGGCGGTAACCGCCATGCAGGCCTCTGCCAGCGAAGTTGAATCTGGGGTGAGTCGCGCGAACTCTGCAGGTGTGGCCCTCGATAGCATCCTGACGGCGGCGGAGTCGGTGTACAAGCAGGCGGAGGATGCGGGGAACTCGGCGGCGAAGGTGAGTGCCGCGGCTATTGAACTGGTCGAAGCGGTGGATGCCGTCTCCGCTGTGGTGGAGGAAAATACCGCAGCAACCGAGCAGATGTCTGCAAACTCATCCGAGTTAACGCAGTCGATCCGGAACATTGCGAGCGTAAGCGAAGAGAACAGCGCGAGCGTGGAGGAAGTCTCTGCTTCCACGAAGGAAGTGTTGGTGCAGGTGGAGGAAGTATCCATCTCGGCACTTTCCCTTAAGGAACTCGCTTTACGCCTGCAAATGGTGGCTGCCCAATTTCGCCTGAATGCGGAAACTAAGGAGTTGAACAATGAAGTCAAGATCCTACTGGATTCCTCCCAGCACAGCGACTATGTAAAACGGGCCGTGAACGGCGGAAGAATTAAGCCGGAAGAGATCCTGGCTCATACCGAATGCCTTCTGGGGAATTGGTATTACGGTCGCGGCCAGGACCAGTTTTCCCAAAATGCTTCATTCCACAACCTCGAACAGCCGCATAAGGAATTTCATCGGATGCTGGCAGAGTTTGCCAGCGGCGATAAACAGAATAATGAAAAGGCGTTGAGTCAGTTGCAAAAGGCATACGATGCTTTGGAAGGCTCACTCATTAAACTGAAAGATACGGTTTTATAGGCTTATCCGCAAGTTGGAGATTGAAAACTCATGAGACGATCCATATCCCAAAAACTGATACTCCAGATCATGCCGGTCGTGCTGGTCATTTTTGTCGCGCTGACGGTCATTTCGATTTTGATGGCCGGTGCTGCAGAGAAAAAACTGGCCTATGAAGCCGCTTTTCAAATGGCCGAAAATTTCTCCAACGATTTCAATGGCCAGATGAGCGCCAACCTGGCGGTCAGTAGGAACATGAGCTACATGATGGCCGGGTACCAAAATGTGGATCGTGAAAATGCCTTGCGGGCTTTGAAGAATCAGGTTGAGCAGGATGAGGGCATCCTTGGAGCATATGTGGGCTATGAACCAAATGCATTCGACAACAGGGACGCGGAATTTGTAGATCAGCCTGGCCATGACG
>DAOQBX010000355.1:0-2582 GCA_035340155.1 Anaerolineales bacterium
GTTGGTGGAGGCTTGTTCCGGGACAGCCTCTTCGTAGCGGGTCGGACATTTCAACAGTAGTTCCTCCGCCTGGAAGACACCATCTTCACCGAGTTTGCCCGTGATGATGGCCTGCGCTTCGTTACGGAGCAGATCTGGCTGCGGACCGACATAATGAACGGTGATTCGCTCGCGCGTGGTGTCGCTCACTGCCTGATGCAGCACCTCGGCCAGGCCGCCCTGCGCCTCGATCTCATTGTTATCGCCGGTCACGTGAACGATGTCGAAGGTCAGGGAAAGGTTCTCCGCATCGTACCGGATCGAATCGCCGATCACAGCGCCGGAAAGCCGCACGCTCTTACCTACCATGGAAGCGCCTTCCACTTTGAGTTCATCCACCGTCATGAAATATTCCTGGCTGGCCTGTGTGGATGAGACGATCAAATACACGACCGCCGCCAGGATCAACAGACCACCGAGAATGAATTTGGTTCTTTGCATGGTTCCTCCAAGACTAAGTGCTAAATGTTACAATCTATATCCATTTTACATGCCGACATTAAATACGCCTGAGTTTTGGGGGCGGATGGATGTCATGTATCTTCCCCTAATTTATCCTATTTATTTATGATGATTTTTTGATGGTATAGTTATCGAACTTACCGGAGGAATTTCGATGCAAATTAGATTCACCCTCTTGATCTTTTTTCTGATGTCTGCCTTGTTGACTCCCTCCCCGGTCAACGCAGCGCCTCAGGCTGACGTTCAAAATGATTCAGCCACCCTGGATTTTCCCAACACCATCACCTTCTCTGCCACTCTTACTGCCAGTGCGAATATCACCTCCGTCACGCTGGAATACGGCAACGACCAGCTGACTTGCGGCGATGTAATCGCCAAAGCCTTCCCACAGTTTGATTCAAATCCATCGGTCGATGCAAGCTGGACATGGGACATGCGCCAGAGTGTTTCACTCCCGCCCGGAGCCACGATCTGGTGGCGCTGGCGCTACACCGACGAAACCGGAAAAGAATTCACCAGCGAGACACAGACCATCACCTGGCTCGATAATATCCACGATTGGAAGACTGTCTCGAGCGGAGATATCCGCATTCATTATTATGATAAAGATGAGGCCTTTGCCAACACCATGCTCGATGCTGGGTTGGAGGGTCTTCGCCGCAATAAGGAACAAGCGGGCATGACAGCCGATGCGCCGGTGGATTATTACATTTATCCAAACGTTGAAGATATGCGCGATGCTATCCTGTACGAACCCGCCTGGACGGGCGGTCAGGCCTTTCCTGAATACAACATTGTTATTATGGGCTTTGATCCCTTGAATGATACGTGGAATCAAAACACCGTCATCCATGAGTTGACCCACATCCTTGTCGGGCGCACAGCTTTCTCCTGCCTTGGCTCGCGCCCCGGTTGGCTGGAGGAAGGACTCGCCATGTACAGCGAAGGAGGATTGGATGAAAACATGCAATCTAGGCTGGATTATGCCATCAACAGTGACTCGCTCATTACGCTGCGCTCGTTGAATGGTGGCTTCTCCGAACTGCCGGATAAAGCCAACCTGTCCTACAGCCAATCCTATAGCGTAGTCAGGTTCATGATCGAATCCTATGGTCAGGAAAAGATGACCGACCTGCTGACCGCCTTGCGGGATGCCAAGCCGATTGATGAAGCCCTGCTCGAAGTCTACGGCGTGGATACAGACGGACTCGACTCCGCCTGGCGCGCCTCGGTCGGGGCTGCCCCGCTGGCGGTTGCACAGGCCACGGCCATGCCCACCCCAACCTTTGTTCCAACATACGTACCTATCTCCGGCGTGCCGTTGGCTGTGACGCCCACTCCGTATGCCATTCCCACCTCCTCCTTCAATGGAAGCGATCAGCCTCAGGAGACTCGCTCTGGTCCGCCGATCGCCTTCACCATTGCCCTGCTGTGTTTCTGTTTTGCATTCCTGCTGGTGATCGGTGTGGTCGTGCTTGGTTTTGTCGTTCGCAGCAGCAATGCCAAGGACAAAGGAGGTAAAAATGGTTAGGATGAAAAAATTGATTCTGATCTGCGTATCGCTGGCCTTGTTGAGTTCCCTTGTCTTAAGCGCCAGCGTTTCAGATGTGTTGGCTTTGCAGATCAATATTCCCTTCGATCAGGCTTTGGTCTACAGCGGTGGCGAATCTGCCAACTTGCGCGATTATGATCCTGCCACCACCTACAGTTCAGGCGATAAACTGACCTTTAGCGGCCTCGTCTCTCTCGACCCGAATTTGAACATCGCGCCCGACCTCGCCGAAACCTGGGAGGTCAGCCCGGACGGTTTGGTCTACACTTTCCATATCCGGCCGAATGCGAAGTTCCACAACGGACGCGATGTGACCGCGCAGGACGTCATCTTCTCATGGGAGCGCGCCGCCGACCCGGCGCTGCAATCTGCCACGGTGTTGACCTATCTCGGCGATATCGTTGGGGTGCGTGAAAAGGCCGAAGGCAGCGCGAACTCCATCAGCGGGTTGAAGGCTTTGGACGAGAAAACGCTTCAGGTCACGATCGATGCGCCCAAGCCGTACTTCATCATGAAACTGACCTTCCCC
>DAOQBX010000356.1:0-2581 GCA_035340155.1 Anaerolineales bacterium
TACAGCCTGATGGTCAATACCTTTGGATCGGTAACGACAGCCCAAGTCGGTCAAAAAGTGGCGTGACCATCATGGATACCCGGACGCAAACCATCGCTTCCAGCCTGACCCTGGGCGGGGGCCATCACGAAATAGCCTTTACCCCAGACGGAGCCTTTGCCCTCGTAACCAGCGAGACCTCCAACGAGATCGCCCTGATCGATACGGGAAAATTTGACATCACTACAACAACATCCACCGGCAGCCTCCCCGTGGCAGTGACCGTATCGTCAGACGGCACTCATGCCTACGTTGCCAATGGCGGCGATGGCACTGTAGACGTGCTTACCCTCCCCGATCTGAAGGTTCAGAACCGAATCCAGATAGATCCCGGTATCACATCCATGAGCCCCTCACCAGACGGGAAATGGATCTTTGTCCTGAACCCAAACCAGAATAAAGTGTATATAGTCGATGCGGTTAGTGCAGCATTGCATCACATCTTGAACATTCCCAACGCCCCGGATCAAATCGCCTTTGGGAAAGATCTGGCCTACATCCGCCCTCTGAACGGAACCAGCCTTTACTCCATCCAATTATCAGATCTGAATGCTGATCCATTATCAAATCTGACAGAGATTCCTTATGCCCAGCGCGCACCGGGTCAGTCGCAGGAACAGGCCATAGCCAACCCTCTCGCCACCCTGCCTGATGAAGGCGCCGTCCTCATCTCAAATTCAGCGGACAACATGATCTACTATCTGGTGGAAGGAACGCTTGCGCCCGCCGGTTCATACCAGGACCAGGCCACCCTGCCCCGGGCGGTCACCTTTGTGGACCGCAGCCTGCGGCAGGAAGCACCTGGCATTTACTCTGGAAAGGTGCTCATCCCTTCAGGCGGCAATTATCAGGTCGCATTTTTATTGAACACACCAAATCTGCTCCATTGTTTTAACTTCAGCGCCAAGCCGGGAGCCAACGAAACCGGAGCCAGGGCCGAGGTCAAAGTGGAAGCGCTCGAATCGATCAGCCAGGTCAGGCGCGGCGAAGCCTTTCTGTTAAAATTTCGCGTCACTGATCTTGCCCTGGAGCAACCCGTGCCCGGCCTTGAAGATTTTGTCATCTCCATCAACCAGATCGACGGGAACTGGAACCAGCGCTATCTTGCGACTGATAATGGCGATGGAACGTACCAGGTGCAGGTTTCCATTCCACAAACAGGCACATACAACATCCTCTTGAGCATCGCATCGCGCAACTTTGGCCTGGATGGGATGCGTCCGATCAGTTTTGAGGTTGTGGAATAGAACGACCTGCGAAAGTAAATAAAAAGTATCCGGTTCGCGAACCGGATACTTTTTATTTAACCATATGGCCTTCAAACCTTTGCATGACTGTAATGTCCAGTTCCGCTTATGAATTTGTCATGGGCTTAAAATGATAATCCATGATGTTGCAGTGATAATAGAAAAAGTCTTGCGCAAAAATGGACACCTTATGAAAAGCACGATCACGATTCTTATAGTAGATGATGAACCTGCCATCCGCATGGGTCTGGCGAGCACGCTTGGGCAGCATGGATACAACGTTGTCACGGCCATCGATGGCATTGAGGGACTCCTCAAAGCCAAGCAAACTCTTCCAGATCTCATCCTCTCCGATGTGATGATGCCGGATCTGAACGGATTCGAGATGCGAAAAGTAATGAGCGCCGAACCGCAGTTGGCCTCCATCCCATTCATTTTTCTAACAGCACGCTCAGCTAGCGGAGACAAAGTGACGGGAATCCGCAACGGTGCAGACGATTACGTTACAAAACCTTTTGAGACTGAAGAACTACTGGCACGGATAGAAGCCGTCCTGCGCCGCGTGCAAGCCGAAAGAGAGCGCGGGCGGGAACAGGCGCTACAAGTCGCACAAAAGGAGATGGAAAACCTTCGCACCGAGATCCTGCGGAATTTCAGTCACGAACTTCGAACACCGCTGGGAAACGTCATGATGTCACTGGATATGGTGGTCAACCATAAATTTGACACCCCTGAAGAACAAAGCGATTTTCTCCGTATTGCCTACTCCAGCGCAGACCGCTTGGAAGCCCTGGTGACCGATATTATTCTCCTCTCTGAACTGGACCAGAACAAGATCAATACCATGCGTCAGGTGATCGATGTAAATTACCACATCCTGATGCCCATCAAAAAGAGATTGTCGCGTTACGAGAGCAAAGAAATTCAGTTCGTTCATGATATTTCGGTAACGACGCCCATCCGTGCACCGCGTCGCGAATTTACACAGGCTCTGGTTCATTTATTAGATAATGCCTTCCGGTTCAGCCCGGAACGTGGAAAGGTCGGGCTGATCATCCAATCCAGAGAGACCGGTGGCGTGTCCATTACGGTGGCAGATCAAGGAAAAGGGATTCCACTCGAACTACGGGAGAAGGTTTTCGAACGATACTATCAGGCCAGCAGCGGCGATAGTCGGGCTTATGAAGGGTTGGGGGTCGGCCTTACCATCGCCCGGGCTGTTTTTTCAAGGTTGGGCGGCTCTGTGGAGATCGTCGATTCGGAGGAAGGTTGCTGTGTCATGGCAACGCTTCCAG
>DAOQBX010000357.1:0-2581 GCA_035340155.1 Anaerolineales bacterium
GATGGGGATGAAGATCGGCGACAGCAAGGAAGTCACAGTCCAGCCGGAAGATGGCTACGGCGAGTTCGACGAGGAAGCCTTCATGGATGTCCCCCGGGATGAATTCCCCTCCGATATGACTCTGGAAGAAGGCATGGAACTGCATGTGACCGACGACGAAGGCGTTCACCAGGCGGCCTATGTGGCTGAGTTCGATGACAAGACCGTAAAACTGGATTTCAACCACCCGCTTGCCGGCGCCGTGTTGGATTTCTACGTGAAGGTAGTGGCCTTGCGCGAACCCAGCGAAGAGGAATTGGATCATGGTCATGTCCACGAGGGCGGACATCACCATTAAGCATTCAATGCCAATGAACAAAGCCTCTCAATTCGAGAGGCTTTGTTTTTTTAACTGCCAGACCCTTGCCTGTCTGAGTCCGATCACAAAGAGGATGATGCCCAGGGCGAACCCCCCAAAGTTGCTGATGAAGTCATTGACCAATTCCCACTGGCTGCCGAAGATGTAACCCAGCCCGCCATAGCCAAAGATCCACATGACCTCGCCAAGAATATCGAATAGCAGAAATCTGTTCATGGGGAAGCGTGTCGTCCCGGCCACAAGATTGACCGGGATGGCAATGGCCGTGACCAGGAACCGCGTGAAAAAAACGGACAGTGCCCCCCATTTTTGAAAGAACTTTTCCGACTCGATCCAGCGCGGGGTGTGGCTGAACCTGAGCAGGATCTTTTCGCGCGCAAGGTAGCCGATCGAATAACTGATGTTGTCGCCAATAACGACCAGCACAATGCTGATGAGCGCGGTGGTATACCAGGTGAGATACCCTTGGCGTACGAACGCCCCTGCGGCGATGACCAGCAACGTCCCCGGTACAGGAATGCCGATGCCGCCGAGCATGAGGATGACTCCGAGCAGCGGGGCGCCGTAATTAATGACTTGGGTGAGGAGAAAATCTGACATGGGGATTACGGCGTGGTTGGCGGTGTTGCTTCCAGTGGGGCGCCCGGCTCGTTGGGAGAATCAGGCGGAGCCGGAGGTTGATGCGCAAGGATCGTTGCGCGCACGGTCTCAAGGACGTAGCCATCCTGGGTTGCGAAGAATTCATCGTTGATCTGTTTGAGGCTTTTTTTGTGGTTTTCCCTGTCGGGTATGTTGAGGGCCTCGAAGAGAATATCCGGCGGGACGCCGTAGTTGTGCGAAATGAAGGGGATGGTCATCCAGTCTTCGATATCATTTACATCGGTCTGCAAGTTCTCGGGGAACGGCGGGCGGTGGCCGTCGAATTTTTTAAATGCGCGAAAAGCGCGCAGGCCAAAGAAGAGGATGAATAATGCCCCGAGAACACTCAGGGCAATAAAAAGGTAATTTGGTTTTGTTCTTTCGGAGGACATTTTTCAATCCTGCCATTCCAGTTCGAAATCGCCGACAAAGACCGTATCGCCTTCCTGGATCCCGGCTTCGCGCAGCGCATCGTCCACGCCGAGTTTTTGGATCAGGCGCTGGAAGCGGCGCACTGAACCGTAGTGCTCCCAGTAGGTCATCTTGGCAGCGCGTTCAATGGCCACGCCGGTGACGCGCCATTTGTCCCCATCTTCGCGATGGATCTCGAACTGGTTCGGGTCCACCTCGGGTTTGTAGACCGGCAACGCTTCTTCCTCAAGTTCTTCGGGGGGGATCTCCTGCAGCTGCTGGTAGGCGGAGATCAGTATCTCGCGTGTGTTCGTGCGCGCCATTGCAGATGCGGTCAGGATATCCACTTTCTTCTTTTTGAAACTGGCTTGGATCTCCGGCAGCCGCTCCTGCACATCGGGCTGGTCGACCTTGTTGATGACCACCACCTGCGGCTTCTTTCCGAGTTTCGGGTCGAAGAGCGATAACTCGCTATTGATCTGGCTGAAATCTGCCAGCGGGTCTTCGGACTGCCCATCGATCATGTGAATAAGCACACGCGTGCGTTGGATGTGACGCAAAAAGTCGTGGCCGAGGCCTGCACCTTCGTGTGCGCCTTCGATCAGGCCGGGGATATCGGCTAATACGACGGTGGCCTCTTCGTCGAGTTTGGCGACGCCGAGGTTCGGTTCCAGCGTAGTGAAGGGATAATCGCCGATCCTGGGTTTGGCATTGGTCAATACCGAGAGCAGGGTCGATTTTCCGGCGTTGGGCAGGCCGATGATGCCGATATCGGCTATTAGTTTAAGTTCGAGGCGCAGCATTTTCTCCTCATGCGGCTCGCCTCGTTCGGCCATGCGCGGGGCCTGGTTGCGCGAAGTGGCAAAATGCTGGTTTCCCCTCCCGCCGCGCCCGCCTTTACAAATGACCAGTTTTTGACCGGCATCGGTCAGGTCACCGAGCAGGGCGCCCGTCTCTGCGTCGTAGATGATCGTTCCCGGCGGCACATGGACGGTGAGGTCCTTGCCGCCGCGCCCGGTCATTTGAGAACCGCCGCCGTTCACACCCGGGTCGGCCGCAAAGGATTGATTGGGACGAAAATGCGATAATGAATTCAAGATCGGTTTGACTTCAAAGATGACGTCGCCGCCCTTGCCGCCGTCGCCGCCATCGGGGCCGCCGAAGGGGATGAAC
>DAOQBX010000358.1:0-2572 GCA_035340155.1 Anaerolineales bacterium
GTAGACGACCTCGTCGATCGCCGTGGCGGGCGTGCCGGTCACCCAGAGGGCGTCCACACCACCGAGCACGGGCCAATCCAAACCAACATAGAAAGCCTTGCCGGGGAAGCGTTTCTGCATGAATTCCTGAGCGCCTTCCGCAACGGGAGCCAGGGCGCGGGCGAACAGACCGGCCATCATGGGGAAGATGGTGAGGATGGCTGCGCAGCTGACGACGAGGGTGGCAATATCCTTGAGGTTGAAACCGGCTACGAGACCGAACACCAAACCGAGGATGCCTCCCAGGATGTAGTTTTCGCCGAGGATGCCGAAGCGGCGGCGGAAGTCAGCGGGGCTGGTCTTGACGTTCTGAATGCCAGGGATCTTCTCGATCAGGTCGAGGATGGGGGCCATCCAGATCATATCGAGCAGCATATTGTGAGAGACAGCGATGCCGGGGATCTTGGTCAGGCTATAGACCTGTTCGCGGGTATAGTCGGCGCTGAGGAGCTCGAGCACGACCCAGATGGCCGCAACAACAAAACCCATGGCCAATGCGCCGCTTTCACCCAGGAAGCTGTTCTTGAGCAGAGCGGAAACGAAAGCGCCGAGGGTGGCCTTGTGCCAGACGTTCCACATATCTACATTGAGGCATTGGGTCCAACCGGCCCAGAGCATGATGATGTTGATGACGATCTGGAGCGGGAACATAAAGACCGCATACGGCCATGCCCATGAGATCACCGAAGCCACGGTCCAGCCGAGGTCGAAGGCCGGAAGGGGATGGGTGGGGAAGCGGGCGATCATGGCCTGACCGGCGCCTTGCAGGGCAGGGAAGGCAAAGCCGAACAGGATGTTCATGCCGGTAAATGCGATGCCCAAAAGCAGACCCGCACCCAACGCCTTGGACCATTTCATGCCGATGGCAAGACATAAAATGAACATGATCACGGGCAGAACTACGTTTGTACCGTAGCCCAGGAACTCGCTGATAAAGCCTAGAGCTGATTCCATGTTTGATTCTCCTTGTTTGTTTTTTAATTTTCAGAATGAACGGTCAAAGAACATTACAGAAAACACGATCCTGATCTTATAGGCGTTGGCCTCCTTCCGATACGACAAAAGCGCTCAATCGGTGTGTCATGATTTTGTCATCTCGACGATCTTATCGATCAGAGGAGACACTCCCACCCCGGTGAGAAGGGGGATCCCGCTTAAGACGGGAATCGGGAGTTCACTGTCACGGGAGGCACCCGGTGTGATCGTTACAAGCAGGTCGGCCACTCTTGCTTCGGACTCAAGACTTCCGAAATTCACGGCGCGTACTTCCACCTGCGCTCCGCGCTCTCTCAGCAGGTCTTTCAACTTTTCCGCGGCCACGTTCGATGTGGCAACCCCGGAACCGCAAGCGACGATAATTCTTTTTACTGGCATTTTTCCTCCGATAGATAATGAAAGAATTGGGCTTTCCGAAACATGATTGGGCTTCTTCGTTAAAAGGGGTAACCCCAGATCCTGAACTGCGTTTTTATCTTCGAAATATCCTCTTCAGACAGGAAGGGGGTTACACAGATCACAGGCAGGTCGCGGTCGGTGATGTTGCGGGCCGTGGTGACGATGGCATCCACATTGGCTTTGTCCATGCGGGTCATTTCGCGCAACGAGACATTGGCCACGATCTCCAGGTTGGGGATCTCCGTCTTCAAGCGGGAGACCAGCATCCATACCGATACACCGCCGGTGGGACAGACCACGATGATGCGCGGTGCGCGTTTGCTTTTTTCGCCTTCATCCATTTGTTTGGCAAGTACAAAGTACATCGCCAGGAAGGCGGTCTCTTCTCGGCTCAGGTTGCCCAAGTCGGGGCTGAGGGTCTTGATCGCATCCACTGTAGCCTGCCAGATATCGGGGTAGGAGCGAATGACATCGTTCGCAAACGGATTTTCGATGGGCAGGTTGTATTTGAAACGGACCAGCATGTTTCCGAGGTGCTTGGTCATGCGATCCAACAGATCCTGGTCCTTAATGGAGTGTCCTATGATCTGGCCCACCTGTTCCACCAGCCGATTCGCCAAAGTGGAGACCTGTTTGTCATCAAATTGGAGATTGCGCGATTCATCAGGAGCGCCATCCACACTGTTGCGCGGCGACGAGAAGACCTCGAGCAGGAATACCAGCGCCTCTGCCTCTGGGACCTGGGAACGGGTCTCCTGTGAATAGCTTTCCATGACCATCCTAAGGATGCCCAACTCGCGCTCGCTTAAGGCCGCTTCGGTGTATTCGCCCGGCGCGGAGACCACCTGTCCAAGGCGATAGCGAAAAACGGCTGCAGCCCAGTAAAGCACGAGGTAAAGAAACCGGCTGTCTCCCAGTTGAAGCGAAAAACTTTCCTCAATGCGGCTCAACAGACGCATCGCTCCCGGCAAATCCCAGGATTTCAAGACCTGAATGATGTCATTTTGAATTGGATGCAGGAACATATCGCTGGACTTGTTCTCGTCAATACCCCACTGCACCAGCTTCATCAAAGTAATTTCCGGAATGACCTCGAGGATCAGCATGACCAGGTTATGCCGGATGGAAATTTCCGAAC
>DAOQBX010000359.1:0-2561 GCA_035340155.1 Anaerolineales bacterium
CTCCGGCGCGAACACCAAACAGGTCTCTACGGATGATCGCTTCAAATTTACGGTCAATTTTGAGAATGCTGGCAACATGACCGCCTTTAATACCCAGGCGACCTTCACCTCTGCCGATCTTGTCCCATTGGAAACTGGCGGTGTTGCCGTGCTTGGGAATATCGCCCCAGGCGCAGGCGTTGGCGTGGATCAGCGTTTTATCACCCAGGATTCGCTGGCGGGGAAATCCATTGTTTTGATAGACGTCACACTTACTTACTACGATGACAAGGGTACGTCTTATACAGATAAATTCACACTCACTGTTTCCGTGGCTGGTGGGGGAGGAACAGGCTACTATGCGACTGCCACTCCGACCGGGGTCCAGAGCGGGCAATTGATCATCACCTCCTATGGCACCACCACCGATCCGTTGCAACCTGGCTCTCAATTCAACCTGGTCATGACCGTGCAGAACATGGGAAATGAAAAAGCCCAACGGGTCACCATGATCGTGGGTGGAGGAGGCTCAGGCGGTGGTGGCGGCACCCCGCAGCCGGGCGGAGTCTCCGGCGGAAGCGGTGAATTCTCCAACTTTGCTCCAGTAGGCACATCCAACATCCAATCCCTCGGCGACCTGCCCGCGGGCGGTGCGGTTCAGGCTTCGCAGGAATTGATTGTCAACGTTTCCACGAACCCAGGCGCCTACCCGATGAAGATCACTTTCTCCTACCTCAATGGCAAGGGTGAGGTGGTTAATGATGAACAGGTGATTACACTGCTGGTTTATAGTTTGCCAAATCTGGATATCAGTTTTTACCGCCCGCCGGATCCTTTCTTTGCCGGGCAACCCGGTGCGCTGCCCATTCAAGTGGTGAACCTCGGGAAACGCACAGCCGTACTGGGAAACCTTACGTTAACCTCTGAGACTGGATTTATTGAGAACGGTACATCCCTCGTCGGTGCTCTGGATGCGGGCGGATATTTCACGCTTGACTCCATGTTCACCCCGGATATATCCGGCGTTGCAGAACTTAACATTCTTATCGAATACACTGATGATTTCAATCAGCCCCGCACTGTGGAAAAGACACTGGAGATCACGATAGAAGAAGGTTTCATTGAACCCACCCCAGACCCGACCATGCAAGGCGGTGATGGGGAGATTCTCGGACCGGTTTCAGAGGAGACCTTCCTCCAAAAAGCGTGGCGCTTCATTCTTGGACTTTTGGGACTGGATAGCGCTCCCCCGGCCTCTTCTCCCGACTTGCAGATCAGCCCCGATGGCGAGCAGCCCATCCCTGTTCCCAATGGTGGTGGAGGCGGTGGTAAAGGATAGCCGGAGTATGAAACTTTCGGATTTGATCCGTCTCGTTATTAATAACCTCAGCCGGCGCAAGGCACGCGTCGGCCTGACCGCTATTGGCGTGGTGATCGGGACCGGTGCTGTCGTCATCCTGGTCTCGCTTGCCATTGGTTTACAGATGAATGCCACGGAACAGCTATATGGCATTGGCGACTTGAGTCAGATCAATGTCATGCCGGCTTATGGAGGCGACGTTTACATGTCCGGGCCCATGATGGGCGGAGGAGGTGGCGGGGGAAGCGTTGATACTCAGGATATTAAACTTCTGACCAATAGTGCGCTGGATGAAATTCGCGCCATTCAGGGTGTGACCGCCGTTATTCCGCGCGAGTACTTTTACGCGAATGCTTTCCTGACCTATAAAAAACTCCAGGGGTATACGAATATGTTCGGTGTCGGCACCAATGACCTGGCAGATTTTGGTCTGGAAACGGATTTGGGAACCACGCAGTTATCACGCTCCACCATTGTCATTGGACCCATGGTCGCCCAAAATTTCATGGATCCAAACGTTCGTCCTGGTCAGGAGCCGCCACCGCCCCCTGACCTTTATGATCAGCAACTCCAATTAACCCTCATCAAATATGATGATCAAGGCGCCGAAATACGCAAGAATTATAGTTTGCGTGTAGCAGGAGTATTGGCCGAGTCCGGCTCTGAGGCGGATTTCTCTATTTATCTGCCGCTCGAATTGGTCAAATCCATGAACGAGTGGGCCAATGGCACCCGTATTAACTACAACAAAACAGGCTATAACGAGGTCATTGTCAGAGTCGAGAATGCAGATAAGACAATTGAGGTACGCGACCAGATCATTGCCCTAGGTTTTCAAGCCAATACCATGCTGGATTTTGTGCAAGGGATCAATAATTTCTATACTATTTTGCAGGTGGTATTGGGAGGGGTGGGAGCCATCGCCTTATTAGTGGCGGCAATTGGGATCGCCAATACCATGGCCATGTCCATTCTGGAGCGCACGCGCGAGATCGGTTTGATGAAGGCTGTAGGGGCCACCAACCGGGATGTCCTGAGTTTGTTTCTGGGGGAGGCGGCCGGTATCGGCTTTCTTGGCGGCTTGGGAGGCGTTCTAGTCGGCTGGTTGCTGGGGCAAATGCTGAATGTAGTGGCAGTTGTGTATTTAGCGCAGCAGGCCGCTTCTCAGGGCGGGATTCCCCCCAGTGTGGCCGTCTATACCCCAATGTGGTTACCTGTATTT
>DAOQBX010000360.1:0-2548 GCA_035340155.1 Anaerolineales bacterium
CAGAAAACGGGACCAGTTCAAATGTCAGGTATGCGGCGCGGCGGAGAGCGGGCGCGAACATGATGTCCATCACAAGACGCCCTTCCGCGCGTTCATGCATGGGAACATGCAGGGTCAGGAGGCACGCGCGCAGGCGAATCGGCTCGAGAATCTCGTCACGCTTTGTCATAGCTGCCATCGCAAGGTCGAGCAGAATGTGCGCATTCGCAGCGGGTTGACCGGGCTGGGGTTTGTGCTGGGCAACCTCGCGCCGCTCTTCCTGATGTGCGATGCGGGCGATCTCGGGATTTTTTCCGAACCGGCCTGGGCGGCGGTCAACGGCCAGCCGTCCATCGTTTTGTACGATCTCGTCCCGGCGGGAATAGGGTTCAGTGAAAAACTATTCGAACTGCACGACGAACTGATCCGCCGCGCGTATGAACTGGTGAGCGCATGTGGTTGCGATGATGGCTGCCCTTCCTGCGTTGGCCCGGGCGGTGAGAACGGATATGGCGGCAAGGCTGAGACACTTGCCATCCTCAAGGAGTTGTTGTGAAAAAAAGTTTCGTTTTATGGATGATGGCTCTTGGGTTGGCTGCCGTTGCATGCAACCTGCCAGGTCAAATGGTTGAACGTTCTGTAACAGATGTACCCGAAATCCCAACGGAAGTTCCAACCATAATGCCGCCTATGCCTTTGCTCAGCGAAAAGGTGACCATTCTCTCTGAGCCGTTCAGCGAAACCGGAGACAAGCCCATCTATACCATCAATGCGCAGATCCCCTACGCTCAGGGCCCAGACCCTGCGCGGCTCGCGAATTTCAATACCTTGTTGAAGAAGACGGCGGACGATCAGATTCAATCTTTCCGTGATTCGGTGTTGACCCTTGCCCCTGTTGAGCCCATCAACGTTGGCAGTTCCTTCAACCTGCAATATAGTGTCGTCCGGCAGGTTCAGGATTATTGGAGTCTCAAATATGAGGTCGATGCCTACTTTGACGGCGCGGCGCATCCCGGTCACTACAGCGCGACCCTCAACTATGACCTTGCCAGCGACCGTCTGGTTACGCTGGATGAACTCTTCCTGCCCGGTTCGAATTATCTGCAAGTCATTTCGGAGTATTGCAAAGCGGAACTCGCAAAGCGCGATATCGGTTTTGACGGCTTCAGCGCCGGAGCCGACCCACTGCCCGAAAACTACACCCACTGGAATCTTTCAGCGGACGGGTTGATCATCACATTTGATGAATACCAGGTCGCGCCCTATGCGGCCGGCCCGCAAGTAGTGATTATTCCTCCATCCGCTTTGGCGAGTGTGATGGATTCACAGGATGGGATCCTGTTCTTGTTTACAAAATAATATGAAATCCTCAAAAGACCTTTCCCTGCTTTTTGCCACGCGCATTATTCGCCTGTTCTGCTACGGCTTTCTTTCAGTTGTGCTGGTCCTCTATCTCTCCGAGGTCGGGCTGACCGAGCAGCAGGCCGGGCTGTTGTTCTCCTTTACCCTGGCTGGCGATGCGGGCATCTCCCTTTATCTCACCACCCGTGCAGACGGTTTCGGTCGCAGGCGCACCTTGCTCATCGGTGCCTTGCTGATGCTGGGCGCAGGCCTTATCTTTTTGCTGACGAACGACCTCATCGTTCTGATGATCGCCGCCATCATCGGCGTCATCAGCCCGAGCGGAAATGAGATCGGACCTTTCCTTTCAGTGGAACAAGCCGGGTTGACCCAGCTCATCTCGAACGAGCAGCGCACAAAAGTCTTTGCCTGGTACAACCTGGCCGGTTCTTTCTCCACCGCACTGGGTGCGCTTTCAGGCGGATGGCTGGCACAGGGACTTCAGGCACAAGGCTGGCTCGCGGTGGATGCCTACCGCTTCATCCTGACGGGATATGCCCTGGGTGGTCTTCTGATCGCGATTCTCTTCCTTCAAGTTTCCCCGGCCATTGAAGTGAAGCATGAAGCGACAGAAACGAAGCGAGTCCTTGGCTTGCACAAATCACGCAGCGTGGTATTCAAACTGAGCGCCTTCTTCGCGCTCGACGCCTTCGCAGGCGGGCTGATCGTGCAGAGCATGATCGCCTACTGGTTCCATGTCAAATTCGGTGTGGACTCCGGCATCCTCGGCAGCATCTTTTTCGGCGCGAACATTCTGGCAGGGCTGTCTTCGCTGCTGGCAGTGCGGGTGGCCGAAAAGTTCGGCCTGATCAACACGATGGTTTTCACCCACATCCCATCCAACATACTTTTGATCCTTGTCCCATTAATGCCGAACCTGCCCCTTGCCATTGGGATATTGCTCCTGCGCTTCAGCATCTCTCAAATGGATGTGCCCACGCGTCAATCCTATACAATGGCTGTGGTGGCCCCAGACGAAAGGTCCGCCGCCTCGGGCGTAACCGCCATTGCGCGTTCGGTTGGTGCGTCTCTTTCCCCCGCCCTCACCGGACTGTTTTTCAGCATTCCTGCTTTGTTCAGCGCCCCCTTCTTCATCTGCGGCGGACTCAAGATCGCATATGATCTGCTCCTATGGCGCGAGTTCCGCCTCATTAAGCCGCCGGAAGAG
>DAOQBX010000361.1:0-2544 GCA_035340155.1 Anaerolineales bacterium
GTTCGGCATTGCAACCTGGGCATGGCCCGCCATAACGGCGTTGCGGATGCGAGTCAACATATCAGCAATCGGATCATTGAATGTCATGATCTACCTCCAGGCTACCAGGACGACTTTACGACGCCGGGGATATTGCCCTTCAACGCCAGTTCACGGAAGCAAATACGGCACAAGCCGAAGCGGCGCATATATCCGCGCGGGCGTCCACAACGCTGACAGCGATTGCGAACCTGCACGGCATGGCGGCGGCGCATTTCACGATATTGCATACATTTCTTTGCCATAACTAAGCTTCCTTCTTGCCACTGAACGGCATTCCGAGCATTTTCAATAAAGCGCGGGCTTCATCATCGTTTTTTGCGGAGGTCACCAGGGTGACTTCCATACCGCGCAGCTTGTCAATTTTGTCGTACTCGATCTCGGGAAAGACGAGTTGGTCCTTGAGACCGAGCGTGTAATTTCCACGGCCGTCAAACGCATTGGCGGAGATACCGCGGAAGTCGCGCACGCGCGGCAACGCAATGTTCACAAGACGGTCAAGGAACGCCCACATGCGGGGGCCGCGCAGAGTCACCTTGGTACCGATCAGGCGGCCTTCGCGCAGTTTGAAGTTCGCGATACTTTTGCGGGCCTTGGTCTGGACCGGCTTCTGGCCGGTAATCAGGACCATATCCGCCACGGCGGCTTCCAGCGTCTTGGGGTTATCCAGCGCTTCGCCCAGACCGATATTCACCACGATCTTTTCAAGGCGGGGCACCTGCATGATGTTCTTGAACCCGAAGTTCTTGAGCAAGGCCGGGGCTATTTCTTTATTATAGAGTTCCTGCATTCTATTCATCTTCATCTGCTCCACGGGTTAATCAATCGTGGCCTCACAATTCTTGCAAACGCGATGAGCACCGGCTTCGTCGCGCTGAACACCCACGCGGGTGGCTTCACTGCACTTCGGGCAGACGAGCATCACATTTGAGATATCGATCGCGCCTTCGAATTGAACCCGGCCTGGGTTGATATTGCGACCGGCCTGGGTCTGCACCTGCTTTTGATGCTTGGTGCGGATATTGACACCCTGGACAACCACCCGGCGGTCTTCGAGAATCACGTTGATGACTTCGCCGCGTTTGCCTTTATCCTCGAGGCGGCCGCTGATTACCTCGACTGTATCACCTTTACGAATCTTGACTTTCATTCCTAGCTCCTACAGTACTTCCGGGGCAAGCGACACGATCTTCATGTAACCCATGTCGCGCAGTTCGCGCGCCACCGGTCCGAAGATGCGGGTGCCCCTCGGGTTTTCGCCATCACTATCGAGAATGACCGCGGCGTTATCATCGAAGCGAATGTACGAACCATCTTCACGGCGCCATTCCTTGGTGCAGCGCACGATGACGGCCTTCACAACTTCGCTTTTCTTCACAGAACCCTGCGGCGCGGCAGCTTTGACGGTGGCAACCACCACATCGCCGATCGCACCGTATTTGCGTCTGGAACCGCCCAACACATGGATGACAAGCAGTTCGCGGGCGCCGGTGTTATCTGCAACCTTCAATCTTGATTCATGCTGGATCATGGCCTATTCTCCTACGCCCTGATCTGCAGTGCGGGTCTCGCGCTTGACGACGCTTTCGACCGCCCAGCGCTTGTCACGGGACATGGGCTGGGTCTCGACAATACGGACCTCATCGCCCAGCTGGCAACCGATCTCGTCGTGAGCCTTCACGCGCATGCTCGAGTACACAACCTTCTTATAAAGAGGGTGACGGAACTTGCGGGTGATCTCCACCACGACCGTTTTGGTCATTTTATTGCTGGTCACTACGCCAGTCATACGACGACGATTGTTCATTTTGCACCTTCCACTGCGGCGCGTTCGGTTTCGCGCAAAATTGTTTCCATGCGGGCGATATCCTTGCGCAGTATGTTCAGGCGGCTAGTGTCGGTCAATTGACCAGACACCTGCTGAAAGCGCAGCTTCATCAGTTCATCACGTGCATCCGCGATCTTCGTGCGAATTTCCTCGGACGCCAGTTTGCGGATCTCAGCCGCTTTTGTAGCCTTCATGATTATTCTCCTCCTGCGTGGCGTGCCACGACTTTGGTCTTGATGGAGAACTTGTACTGTGCGCTCTTCAGGGCAGCCACCGCAATTTCAGCAGACAGACCGCTCACTTCGAACATGATGCGGCCAGGCTTGACCACCGCCACATAGTACTCCACATTACCCTTACCGGAACCCATGCGGGTCTCGGGTGGCTTGTGCGTGAACGGCTTGGCAGGGAAAATACGGATCCAGATCTTGCCGCGGCGCTTCATTTCACGAACGATCGAACGGCGAGCCGCTTCAATTTGACGGGCTGTGATCCAGCCCGGTTCCAACGCCTGCAGACCGAATTCGCCAAAGGAGACTTCCGCACCGCGGAGAGCCTTACCTCGCATACGACCACGCATCTGCTTGCGCCACTTAACACGTTTCGGCATCAACATATCAAATACCTCATCCTCAAAGCGACGTCGCGATTACTCGCTGACGTACACGCCTTCCGTC
>DAOQBX010000362.1:0-2540 GCA_035340155.1 Anaerolineales bacterium
CGTATACTGCCCGTTCTCCGATGGGATCCACGTTGCCGGGATAGGTCTCAGCCTGAGGGTGGACTTCAGGGTCGCCGTAGATCTCGCTGGTTGATGCAAGCAGGAAGCGCGAATTTTCTCGTCGCGCGATACCAAGGCAATTATGAGTCCCAAGTGCGCCAGCTTTCATGGTTTGAATGGGAAGGTTGAAATAGCCCGATTTGGATTGAGGGTTGGGGCTGGCTGGAGAGGCGAAGTGAAGGATGGCATCCACCTTGCCTGGAACGAACAGGTAATTAGAAACATCGCGTTTATAGAACGAGAAACTTTCGTTATCCGCAAGATGGGCGATGTTATCCGGGCTGCCAGTGATGAAATTGTCCATGCCAATGACTTCGTGGCCGTCTCCAAGCAGGCGGTCGCAAAGGTGAGAGCCGAGGAACCCGGCCGCTCCTGTAATTAAAATTTGCATTCTTTATTTCCTCTTTCTTGAAATTTATTTCCAATCGATTCTATTGATCAACCCGTCGCCGGTCACCTGGTATGCCTCTGCAGTGCTGCTGTCCACAAGCCAGAGATTGCCGAGATATGTTACCGCGATCAGATCACCCGCCTGGCCTTCCACCGGGGCAGGTGACCAGGCCGGCACCTGGGGTTCAATGCCGTTTGCATCAACAGGTGGAAAAAGCAATTTGCCGTTTGAACCATCACGGTCGATCACTACCAAGCGGTATCGGCTTGTGCCGCTTTGCTCGGTAAAAATGGATTGTAGGTAAGCGATCTGAAATGATTTTTCTTTTCCATTCCGTCGGATCGGGGAAACGGAAGGATAGGAGAACATACCAGACTCAGGGATCAACGAGGCGGCCGCTTCATTGCTGAACGAGAGGGCGGAGAGGTCAAAAAAAGGCGACTCTTCGCTGGAAATAGGCGCTGGCGCTGGAGCGTGGCTCACAAAGTATAAGCTGTTTCCATCTGCCCCCCAAACAATGGGCGGAATCCAGGCCCAATCACTGTGAGTGTTTAGTGGAGTAATATCTAACAATGGCTTTAGATAACCGCCATCCTGATCGACCAGACCGATGCCGTCTGGTCTGGCGTATGCGAGGCGACCATCCGGTGCAAAAGCGAATGACATGCCCCACCAACCGTACACGCCGCCGCTGTTTGCGCTGAGCAATTTGCGTGGCGAGGTGTTGCCTGTGATGCTGACTCGATACAGGTCGTTATTGGCCTGCCAGCCCGGGGCGGCGCTACGCGGCTCGACGGTGGAATAGGCGACAGAGTTCGACCCTGGGATCCAGGCCGCAAAATGGACAACATTCTTCCCTTGCAACGAAATCAATTTAGGTTCAAGGTTTCTCGTCCGCACCGCCCAGAGCGTGTTGATCTCCTCATCCGCAGGTTTCGATGATTTTCTTGTAAAGACAAGATATTCACCGTTGGGTGATAACGTGAAGATGCGCCCATCCAGATCGCCCGTGCTGACGATAACCCGGCGATTCGCAGTGGAACCTTCCATGATCCAGGCATTGCCTCCGGCAAGGTAGGCCAGGGTGCCGGGAATGTTCAAGGGTGTGAATGAAGATTGTGCGCCGACCATGACGATCTCAGGTAGTGCCTCTTTCAAGGTCACAGTTTTTACGGCGTTTTTGCTGACCTCCACTTCATCTTCGATGATGCTTCGGTAGGTGATTTCTTGCAGGCCATTTTCCCCAGCTTGTACCTGGCGGATCTCGCCTTCGGGCAGGGTTTCGTTTCGCACCACCTGCCGTTCAAAAGGTATGACTTCCTGTTCGGTGGTGAACTCTTCTACGACGCGGGTTAATGTGATCGCATCAGCAACGCCTAGCACGGTGTAGAACGGCGGTTCAGAACGGTCCAGGCTGCCGGGCGTAATGCCTGCAGATTGCAATGCTTGAGAAACAGTGCTTCCGATGGGAACGTCAACCTGCCTGGTAAGCCCATCGGCGGTGACGCTGATATGGATGGTCTCGTTGATCTGCGGCGAACGACAGGAAAGGATCAGGGTGGCGCAAAGCCCAATTAAGAGGAGCAGGCTTGAGCGGAGTTGGAAGCGGGGCATGTCGGGTATAATCCAGCCGCTATTTGATCCGCCCGGTGATGGTCATGATGCCGTCTGCGATGGTGATCGTCTCAAGGCGGAAGCCGACTGCGGCGGGCCCAATGGAGCCGGTAAAGGTTTCGTCGATGATGGCACTGATGGCGGCGTTGAGGCCTTCAGGCGCGGGAAATGGACCGAAATCTGCAGAGGCGATCTCGAACTTGGGCAAACCTGTGGCAGGATCCACAGTCACGTTCATGGCGATCAATATGTTGGCGGTGAACCATCCGCGTGTAATCTTGCCGTACACCTGCATTTGTCCGTTTCGCAGGAAGACCACCGGGTCGGTGAACGGCGGGTTGGTCTGTTGGGCAAGTTTATCAGCCAGAAAGGATGTCATCTGGCTTTCGGTGATCTGAAGCGTAACCACTCCGGTCTCGGCCCCGGCGAGAAAAGCCTGCTCGATCATGTCGCGCATGGCTTGCGCCTCTTCAGG
>DAOQBX010000363.1:0-2538 GCA_035340155.1 Anaerolineales bacterium
CCCGCCGTTGCGATCACAAGCCGCTCTGGGTCAATATATTTACGTGCCACTTCCACCACATGTTCGCGCTTCACACTGCGGACAAACCCCTCGTAGCGCTGGTAGTAATCCATGCCCAGTTGATAGCGGTGGATATTCAGGATGGCGCTGACCATACCACTATTCGACTCCAGTGAAAGCGGCAGGCGGCCGATGTAATTCGCCTGGCTATCGGCCAGTTCATCCTTGGTCACACCGTTCTTCACAAAACGGCGCAATTCCTTTTCGATCAGACCCAAGGCCTTGGTCACATTCACCGGATTGACCCCCGCATTGACCTCCCAACTACCGGGGCCAATACCCGCATGCAGGCTGGAATAAGCGTAATACGCCAACCCAGACTTTTCTCGCACCACATCACCAATGCGCCCCATCATACCGAACTGACCAAGCACAGAATTACCCAGTGACGCAGCCATATAGTCCGGGCTTTTGCGTGTGGGACCGATCATCCCCACTACCAGGTCGGTCTGGGATTTGCCCTCGATCGGGTGGTGACGTTTCATCAGTTTGCGAACAGGCTTGAGCGGGGGAAGAGGCGGCGCTTCCTTCTGACCCGGGACCTGCCACCCACCCAGGACCTTTTCCACTTCCTCGGCCGCTTTCTTTGGGTGGATCGCACCTACAATGGCAATCACCATATCACGGGGCCCAAAATGGATGCGGTGGAAGTCCAGCAAGTCTGCGCGAGTGATGGACTTCACGGTCTCAACATATCCATCGGATGGGCGGGCATAAGGATGTTCGCCGTATAGCATTTTCTCAAAAAGGAGATCAGCCATATCGGCCGTGTCTTGCGCACGGAGGGAGAGGCCCGTGAGCAATTGTGCACGCAAGCGCTCCACTTCATCTTCCGGGAAGGTCGGCGTTTGCATTGCCTCGGCCATCAGGTTGAGCATGAGCGGCAGATCTTCGGTCAACGCCCGCCCGCCAAAATTGGTGTTGTGAACGCCAGAATCAAAACCCATGCTTGCGCCAACAGACTCGAGTTCGTTATAGATCGCATCGAAGGTGCGCTTTTGGGTGCCGCGCATTAATGCGGTCGAAACAAAATCGGCGAGGCCGAGTTTCTCATTGCTCTCAAAGATCGCGCCGACAGGCATGTAGCCGCCGAACGAAATGGAGGGACTGTTGAAGTTCGAACGCGCCAGTACGGTGATGCCGTTGGAAAGCGTGGTTTGATATACATCCTCAGGGCTGGGCAGGGAGGATATTGCCCTAGTCATTGGTTTCGCCATTACGCCCTCCCTTTCGGAATGTAGGAGCCTACGACACGAGTGGAAGGTTGGAAATACGTTTGGGCCACACGCTGCACATCCGCAGGTGTGACCCTTGCCAGTTTCTTTAGATAGGTTGTGTACCAGGAGTAATCGGAGAACATTGAGGTATAGCCCATCCAAAACGCCTGATGGGTGATGTTCTCGCTCCCATACGCAAAGACCGCGCGAGCCTGTTTGACCGCGCGCAGGATCTCCTCTTCCGGCACGAGATCATCCTGCATTTTTTTGATCTCGGCATCCAGGACAGCAAGTGCTTCCTCAGGTTTACGATCCGGCCGATGAGTGATGGTCATGCGGTAGAGGTATGGGTCAATGGTGGATTCCGACCAACCAGAGACATCCACTGCATACTCATGATCCACCAGCGCACGGTAGAGGCGCGCTGTTTTATACGACAAGCCGCTCGCCCCGTTAAGCAGACTCTCGAACACCTGAAGCGGAAAATAATCGGGATGTGTGGCGTTCGGGAATGGATACGCCACCTGGGTAAAAGCGGTCTCCCCCGGACCTTCAACGGTCAGACGGAGTTCACCTCTGGGTGCAGGCTCGGGCCTTGAGAGCCGTGATGGGACAGATCCCCTCGAAATGGGCTCGAACAATTCTCGAATGCGTTTAAGCATGGATCGGGTTTCAAAATCCCCGGCTAACGAGAGAATGGCATTATTGGGCACATAGAACGTACGATAATGCTGATACAGGTCATCGCGGGTGATGGCATGCAGGTCAGCTTTATCGCCAATGATGTCGTGGTGGTAGGGATGCACACGGAACGACGCATGTTGGACCGCCTCTCCCAACAGGAAGGTCGGCTCGTTCTCGCTGCCTTCCCGCTCTGAGATAATGACCGTGCGCTCCGACTCGACCTCTTTTTTGTCGAAGGAGCAGTTCTGCATTCGGTCGGACTCGAGGCGCAGAGCCAGGTCGATCTTATCCGCTGGCATGGTTTCAAAATAACGGGTGGAATCACGGGAGGTGGATGCGTTCCAGCGTCCTCCATCGCGAGAGATGGCTTTATCCAGTACCTTTGAACCGAATTTCTTTGTCCCCTTGAACATCATGTGCTCTGTCCAATGGGAAATGCCGGTCTTGCCGGTGGGCTCGTCGCGCGAGCCAACACGGTACCAGATCCACGAAGAGATGATCGGTGCGGTATGGATCTCCTTAAGCATGACCTTCAAGCCGTTCTTGAGCGTGACTTCTGTAACAGGATTCTTCATAT
>DAOQBX010000364.1:0-2531 GCA_035340155.1 Anaerolineales bacterium
GCGCCCGCATCCACGCCGATGTAAATGGCGCTGGCCAACCCCATGATGAAGATCGCCAGCAGCAGCATCCCGGCCTGTAGGGGCAGGTTCCCTTTCACCACGGGCACGAACGAAAGCCAGAAATCCTCCCACGGGCCAATGGACAGGATATTCCCAAGTGTGCCCCACCCGAGCCGCTCGCGCATCAACACCGCGCCGGTGAGCACCAGAAAGCCCATCAACACCGTCATCGTACCGATGGAGATGCCTAATCGTCCCGCCAGCGCAACTTCCAGTACCGCCCATGCGCTTGTGCCAAGGTTGCCGCGGATCATCAACGTGATCGCGAGTCCGAACAAACAAAAACCGATCTCAATGCGAATAAAATCTCGCAGGAAGGTATTCCAACGAACAGGTTTTAACAGCATGGTTCTCCTAAGGGATGTCATTGCAAGGACAGCTTGTCATATAAAGCCATCCCGCCACATGGAGGATGATACCATGCGCGGTAAATGGGCTGTGATAAACTCATTTTATGAATCTAGCCCTCAAACCCGGACGTGAAAAAAGTATCCTGCGGCGGCATCCCTGGGTATTTGCCAGCGCCCTGCAAACACCGGATGTAAACCTCATTCCCGGCTCGACCGTGAGCCTGGTCGCTGCCAGTGGAGAAGTCCTTGCTCAAGCCTCCTACTCACCCCGCTCGCAGATCCGCGCGCGTGCCTGGGCTTTCACGAACGAAGCCGTGGATAAAGAGTTCTTCCGGAAAAAGATCCGGGCTGCGCTTGACCTGCGAAAAAGATTGAACCTGACAGGCAATACCGATTCATATCGTCTCATCCACGGCGAGTCAGACGGCATCCCCGGCCTGATCGTGGATCGCTACGCGGATACGCTGGTGCTGCAATCGCTGACCGCGGGCACGGAGTTCTGGAAGGAAACCCTCGCCGACCTTCTTCTTGAAGAAACAGGAATGAAAACGATATATGAACGCTCCGATGCAGATGCAAGAGAGTTGGAAGGGCTGACCCCGGTTACGGGAATTTTACGCGGCGATCTTTCTTCGTTCATCTTCCCCATTCTGGAACATGGCCTCAAATTCAATGTGGATGTTGAGCATGGTCACAAGACCGGCTTTTACCTAGACCAACGCGAGAACCGTCACCGCGTGGGAGAACTCGCAAAAGACCGCGATGTGTTGAACTGTTTCTGCTATACCGGGGGTTTCTCCATTCATGCACTGGCGCATGGAGCCAGATCGGTACTCTCCGTGGATTCTTCTACTGATGCGCTCAAACTGCTGGATGAAAATATCGCGCTCAACAACCTGCCTGCGGAACGTCACACCGCACTCGAAGGCGATGTCTTTCAACTGCTGCGCAAATTCCGCGACGAGGCGCGCTCCTTCGACCTGATCATCCTTGACCCACCCAAGTTCGCGCCGACGGCCGCCCATGCCGAGAAGGCCGCGCGTGCTTATAAAGACATCAATCTACTGGCATTCAAACTGCTGCGGGTTGGCGGAGTCCTGGTCACGTTCTCATGCTCCGGCGGAGTCGATGCGGCCCTGTTCCAGAAGATCGTGGCTTCCGCCGCTCTTGATGCCGGTGTGGATGCGTCTATCATCGAGCATTTGTCTCAAGGGGTCGATCATCCTGTCAGTTTACATTTCCCCGAAGGCGCTTATTTAAAGGGTTTGGTTTGTGTTAAGAAGTGACCCTCACTTCAAGGGTTTCCGCATATAAACACGGGCAAGCCCCTGCTCGAAACGGCGGGCATACTCCACATAGCCGATCTTTTTATATAAGGCCTGATTCTCGGTCATCTTCTCATGGGTGTAGAGATAGATGCTGTCGAATCCCTGACGAAGCGCTTCGGCCTCTGAAAATTCAAGCATCCGCCTCCCGATCCCTTTCCCCCACCAGGCCGGGTCCACCGCGATCACATCCAGCAGAAAGCCCTCGTCTTTGATGCATAGAACCAGCCCGCCGATCACTTCCCCTTTCTCTTCCACCAGATGAACCTGATGTTCCCGGATCTCATGCTCGTAATCCATGAGCATGGGACCGGGCTTGCGTCCGATCCGTTCCACATAATGGCTGAAGGCCCTGTGGACACAACGATCTATTTTGGGGGCATCTGCCAACACGGCAGAGCGCAGACTCACACGCAGTCTTCCGAGAAAATGACGGCATGGTTACGCCCGATCTTTTTGGCGCAATACAAAGCCCGGTCGGCGCGGCGGATCACATCTTCCACGGATATGTCCTGCGGCGAAGTTGACATCTCTGCCACACCCAGACTCAATGTGATCTCAAGCGCCTCGGCGCCTTCCTCCCTGGGCAGGTCTTCAACACCGGTACGAATCCTTTCGGCCACCACAAAGGCCTGCCGGGCATCGGTCTGCGGCAAAAGGATGATGAACTCATCGCCTCCGTAGCGTGCCAGAATATCCACATCCCGGACCTGGGCTGCAGCCACCTGCGCGATCTGCGCCAGGATCTTATCGCCCATGGCATGACCAAACGTATCGTTGGCCCGCTTGAAACCAT
>DAOQBX010000365.1:0-2531 GCA_035340155.1 Anaerolineales bacterium
GATGGCGATGGCACCACCGTTGACGTTGACCGTCTCAGGGTCGAGTTCGAGGTCTTCTACAACCGCCAAGGATTGCACCGCAAAGGCCTCATTGATCTCGATCAGTCCAATGTCCTTAACCGTCAGCCCGGCGCGGCTCATGGCTTTGCGTGTGGCAGGGATCGGGCCATAACCCATGACTCGGGGCGGCACCCCAGCCGAGGCGGAGGTCACGATGCGCGCGAGCGGTTTCAGGTTCAAAGCCCGGGCGCGATCCGCACTCATCAACAGCAGCGCGGCAGCCCCATCGTTTAAACCAGACGAATTTCCGGCAGTCACTGTTCCGCCGTCGCGGAAGGCAGGCTTGAGTTTGGCGAGGCTTTCCACTGTCGTATCGCGGCGCGGACGTTCGTCCGTATCCACAATTTTTGGGTCCCCCTTTTTCTGGGGGATGGCGACCGGCACGATCTCCTGTTTGAAGCGGCCAGAGTCGATGGCCGTAATGGCGCGTTGATGACTCCTCGCTGCGAACTCGTCTTGCTTCTCGCGTGTGAGGTGGGATCGCTCTGCTGCAATGTTCTCGGCAGTTTCGCCCATCGCGTCGGTGCCGTACATGGATTTCATTTTGGGGTTGGGATAACGCCAGCCAAGCGCCGTATCGTACGCGGTGAGATTGCCGAAGGAAAAACCCGCTTCGGCCTTCGGGAGGGAATAGGGTGCGCGACTCATGGATTCGACCCCGCCCGCGATGTAGACCTCCCCTTCTCCGGCCTTAATGGCGCGCGCCGCCATGTTGATGGCATTAAGTCCTGAAGCGCATAAACGGTTGACCGTCACACCGCCCACTTCGACGGGCAAGCCTGCCAGCAGGGACGCCATACGCGCCACATTGCGGTTATCCTCTCCCGCTTGATTGGCACAACCCATGAAAACTTCTTCGATCAAAGCAGGATCCACTTGATTTTTTTCGATGATGGATTTAATAACATGCGCCGCCATATCATCGGGACGCACAGATGAAAGAATACCGCCCAACGCTCCGATCGGCGTGCGGATGGCATCTACGATTACAACTTCGGTCATGGAATCCTCCAACAAGGTATTGAATGGATTCTACCACCCATAAAACGAACAGCGATGGAGTTTATCCATCGCTGTTCATGTGCATGAGATCTATTCAAAAAAGACGGATATTGGCATCCTTATTCCGGTTCCCCAGATATAGGCAAGAAAAATCAAAATCGCAAAATGGAACATCATTGCGATCCAATAGATCATTGGACGACGATCACGCCGGATCAATCCAAACCAACGTAAAGGAAATTCTCCAGACTTCAATTCCCATGCAACAAAACCGCCAACCGCCAAAATAACAAGGATTAAAGTATCCAGCCCAAGCAGCCAATCCAATAAAGATTCCATCTTCCTCTTCTCCGTTTTTATAGCGATTATATCTAAAACCATTTCGCTACATTCGACATGGCAGGCCCCAAAAAACCGATGACCTTTGTACCCGCCGGTATGTGACGCTTGGCACTACTCGCTTCTTTCCGAAAACGACATAATCAAATGGCGGAGAAATTCGCCCAAGTTTGTCAAACTTCATATCTCAAAAGGAGATCGAATGGCAGCAAAAGGCTGGATCGAAGTCAGCGACACTTACTGCAAGGGATGCGAATTATGCATCAGTGCCTGTCCACAAGAGGTGATGGAATTGGACATGTCACACCTCACCCCGAAAGGTTACCACCCCGCGCACACGTTCAAGGACGGCTGCACGGGGTGTGCTATTTGTGCCGTGGTCTGCCCGGATGCGGCGATCACTGTTTATCGTGAAGTGACCAAAGCCGCGCCAGTGGCGGCGTGATCGCAGGGATGACCTTAACGGTCATCCTATATCTGGATGCGGGCAGCCGCATCCATACGGAGAAACGAATGCCAAAAGAACTTTGGAAAGGCAACGAAGCCATCGCAGAAGCCGCCGTTCGCGCCGGGCTGGGAGCCTACTTTGGCTATCCCATCACCCCGCAAACGGAAGTGCTGGAATATCTTTCACGCCGCATGCCCGAACTCGGTAGGGCTTTCGTACAGGCAGAGTCAGAACTCGGCGCGATCAACATGGTCTATGGCGCGGCCTGTACAGGCGTGCGCGTCATGTCATCCTCCTCCTCGCCCGGTGTAAGCCTGATGATGGAAGGTTTATCTTACATCGCCGGAACTGAGATCCCCGCCGTTTTAGTGAACGTCATGCGCGGCGGACCCGGGCTCGGAAACATCGCCCCCGCTCAAAGCGATTACAACCAGGCAGTACGCGGCGGTGGTCACGGTGACTATCCGCGCATTGTGCTGGCGCCCGCCTCCGTACAGGAAGCCATCGACATCATGGGTCTTTCCTTTGACCTGGCCGAAAAATATCGCATGGTCACACTCGTCATCCTCGACGGCTCGACAGGCCAGATGATGGAGCCTGCCGAGATGCCCGCCATGCAGGCGCTCAAACGCAGGGAATTCGATTGGGCCACCAATGGCGCCATGAACCGCGAACGCCGCGT
>DAOQBX010000366.1:0-2521 GCA_035340155.1 Anaerolineales bacterium
GGAGGGCAATAGCCCGACGAAGCAACCTCCCAATAAATTCAAGAGCGCTTCGGGCCGGGTCTCGTTACGTATGCGTGACCATCAGCCCTGGCAATGACATCCAAGGAGACTATATGACTATCTCAAACATCTTCATCATCGGTGCGGGGACCATGGGCAACGGCATCGCCCAGGTGGCGGCGACCTCGGGGTACCAGGTCACATGCATGGACGTGCAGGCCCCCGCATTGGAAAAAGCCAAAGCGACCATTGCCAGATCCACGGCCAAGTTGGTGGAAAAAGGCGCGCTGACAGCGGAGCAAAAAGCCAACGCAGACGGGATCCGCTTCACGTCCACGATGGAAACGATGAAAGAGGCGGACTTCGTCATTGAGGCCGCGACTGAAAATCCGGAGTTGAAGTTCAAGATCTTCAAAGACATGGATGCGAACGCGCGCGAAGGCGTGATCCTCGCCACGAACACCTCGTCCATTTCCATCACCAAGATCGCGGCGGTCACGCGGCGGCCGGAGCAGGTCATCGGCATGCATTTCATGAACCCGGTGCCGCTGATGAAACTGGTCGAGATCATCAAGGGGCTGGCCACCAGCGAAGAGACGTTGAAGGACACGCTGGACCTGTGCAAGGTGCTGGGCAAGGAAGCGTGGGAGGCGAACGACTCGCCGGGCTTCATTTCCAACCGCATCCTGTGCCCGATGATCAACGAAGCGGTGTTCACGTTGCAGGAGGGCATCGGCACGCCGGAAGCCATTGACGCGGTGATGAAACTCGGCATGAACCATCCGATGGGACCGCTGACATTGGCGGACCTGATCGGCCTGGACGTGGTGCTGTTCGTGATGGAAGTTTTGCAAAGAGACCTCGGTGAAGATAAATACCGCCCCGCTCCCCTGCTGCGCAAGATGGTGGATGCAGGGTATCTGGGAAGAAAGAGCGGGCGAGGGTTTTATAAATATTAACGATTAGAGAGTAGTGTGCCATGAAAAACATGAAGGTCGTTTCGGCAGTTTTGGTGGCGGGGTTCCTGTTAATGCAGGTGCTGGTTCGAGCGCAGTACACCCAAGGCCCTGTCTGCTCCCCGGCGCTGACCGAAACGGGAGCCGGGAGCCACCCGATGTTTGAGGTGACGGGCTATGGCTTTCCGCGACCTGTGCTTGAGATGGTCACGAACACGTGTGTGGAGCCGTTCGAAACCAACCTGCGGATCCAACCGGTGGGCGCGGCGCTTTCGGCGTTGATCGTGGCCGGGCTGGCCTACCCGCTTTGGAGGAGAAGAAAGGCATGAGCGAGGGCAAGGTTGAATTCCGCCGGGCAAGAACGGGCGATATCGAAGCGGCCATTCCGCTGTTGTACAGTTCCGGCCCGGCCGTGTTCGACTTTATTTTCAAGCACGCCGGGCATACCTCCCAGGACTTCCTGCGTTACACGCTCAGCGACGGCGCAGGGGAATTGGGATACAGGAACCATGTGGTCGGTGAAATGGATGGGAAGGTCATCGCCATTGGAGCGGCCTTCGGCGGCGAGACGACCCTGCCATTCTTCCTGAGCGCGGCCCGGCAGATCGCTTCTTTCTACGGGACAGCCTGCCTGCCCGTGGTGAGGCATGGACTTCAGGTGGAGGGAGTCATCCAACCGCCGCGCGGACGGCTGCACTACATTGCCCACCTCGGCGTGGACCCGGCGTTGCAAAGCCAAGGCATTGGCACCAAACTTGTGGAGCACCTCATACAGCAGGGACGCGCCCAAGGCAAGACCCTGACCGCGTTGGACGTTTCGGTGTTGAACCCGCGCGCGCAAGCCTTGTACGAGCGGCTCGGATTCAAACTCAGCAGCCAGCACAGGTCGGAAATTCAAGAAGTGCCTTCACACAACCGCCTGGAGCGGACCCTGTGAGCCCCGAACAGGATGGCGCCCAGAAGCGCTCCGGCCGCCTGAAAGATTACGACTACGCCCAGGCGGGCGCATACTTCGTGACCCTGGTGACCTGGCAGCGCGATTGCGTCTTCGGCGAGATCGTGAATGAGACCATGCACCTGAACGAACTGGGCAAAACCGCCGATAAGTGCTGGCGCTCCATTCCGGAGCATTTCCCCTATGTGGAGTTGGGCGCGTATGTGGTGATGCCCAACCACCTGCATGGCATTCTGGTGATCCACGATGCAGGCCGGGCCACGGGCAGGCTGCGCCTGCACGAAGAAAGCAATGACATCCCGCACCGCATCAACATCAAACCGGGCATCCTGAGCGCGGTGGTGCGTTCGGTCCGCTCGACGGTTTCATACCGCACCAGCCAGGAACACGACGCTTTGGGAATCTGGCAGCGCAATTATTACGAGCACGTGATCCACAACGAACGCGAGATGGATACCATTTGGCGCTTCATTGAAGCCAACCCCGCCCAATGGGACAAGGACGACGAGAACCCCGCCAATATTCCGGAGTAAAATTCGATCCGTTGAATTAAATGCCCCAAAACCTGTCAGGGTTGCCTTTTGGAGATAATTATGGCAAAAGACAAAGC
>DAOQBX010000367.1:0-2502 GCA_035340155.1 Anaerolineales bacterium
TTCAGATTCAAAAGTGGTATCCTGTTCTCGGAAGTTATTATCCAGAGCCATGCCGAAGTTCACGCCGCAGCATCCGCCGCCCGCAACATAGACACGCAAGGCATAGCCATCAAGGCTTCGCTCGGTCAGAATGTCTTTGATTGCCTGGCTGGCAGCCGGGGTGAGAGTAAAAAGGTTAGTGCTGATTTCCTGGAGCATGTTTTTCTCCTTTTTTACAAGTAATGTTGACGAATGTTATCAGGTTTGAGGCGCCCTGTCAACTTTCGGGGATAGGTGCTTTAATAAAAGACTCATTTTCTTGACACTTTCAATTTGCGCCTGTAAAATCCGTCTGCTCTTAAGGCGAAAGCCTACATTTTTTATTCCTTCAGAAGGGAATCAACCCATGTACTATATGCAAGGACTTCAAAACTTTGAGGCGATTGCGATCTGGGCCGTGTTTGGTGTTGCCATCCTCGGCCTGGCATACGCGATTTTCCTCCGCGCTCAGATCCTGCGCGAAGATAAGGGGACGCCTAAAATGCAGGAAGTTTGGGGCGCGATCAAGGACGGTGCGGATGCCTACCTGCGCAAGCAGTTTAGATCCATCCTGCCGCTCATTGGCATTTTGACCGTGGCGCTTTTCCTGTCGGTGTACGTGGTTCCGCCCTCACCTGAGGCGCAGGAACGTTTCTCCACCATGACGCAGGACCAGGTGCGTTTTTGGATCGGTCTTGCACGCGCCCTCGCTTTCGTCATGGGTGCGGGCTTTTCGCTTACGGTCGGCCAGCTGGGCATGCGCATGGCCATCGAAGGCAATGTGCGTGTTGCGGCCGCCTCCCGAAAATCCTTCGGCGATGCATTGCGGATCGCCTATCGCGCAGGCACCATCACCGGTATGTTGACGGATGGTCTCGGCCTGTTGGGTGGTACTATCATCTTCATCATCCTTGGTATTGCGGCTCCTGATGCGTTGCTTGGCTTCGGCTTTGGCGGCACCCTGCTCGCGTTATTCATGCGCGTGGGTGGCGGTATCTTCACCAAGGCTGCGGACGTTGGCGCTGACCTTGTAGGTAAAGTGGAAGCCGGTATCCCCGAGGATGATCCACGCAACCCGGCTGTGATCGCAGACCTCGTTGGCGATAATGTCGGTGACTGCGCTGGTATGGCTGCTGACATTTTTGAATCCTATGAGGTCACGATCGTCTCCGGCCTGATTCTTGGTCTTGCGCTCTGGCACGCAACTGGCCGCCTTGAGTGGATCATCTTCCCCTTGATGGTGCGCGGTATCGGTGTGCTTTCCTCAATTATTGGTACTTACTTCGTCAAGGGTGGTCAGACTGGTAAGAGCGCCGATGCGATGAGCGCCATCTTCAGCGGCTTCCTCACTTCTGCCGCTATTTCTGCTGCGTTGTTCTTCATTGCCGGTTTCTTCTACATGAAGGATACGATGGGAGAATATGGTGGCTGGTGGCGTCTGCCGACGGCTGTGGGTGTAGGCGTATTGCTTGCCATCCTCATCGACCGTCTGACCGAGTACTTCACCGGCACGCACGCTGCGCCCGTGAATGACATCAAAAAATCCGCCGACACCGGCCCTGCAACCCTCGTTTTGAGTGGTATCACGGTCGGTTTTGAATCCTCTGTGTGGTCTGTGATCGTCATTTCCTTGACCATCGTTGCCTCCATCTTCATTTTCGGCACCATCCCCGGTGTTGAAGGTGTGGAAAGGGCGACTTTCATCCTCTATGGTGTGGCGATGACTGGTATCGGTATGCTGACCCTCACCGGTAATAATGTGGCTATGGACTCCTTCGGCCCGATCGCGGACAATGCGAATGGCATCGGCGAAATGTCCTGGTCGGGCAAGACCGACAAGGAAACCAAGGCCGCCCAGCAGATCATGGCTGACCTTGATGCGGTGGGTAACACCACCAAAGCCATTACCAAGGGCGTTGCTATTGGTTCCGCGGTGATCGCGGCGGTTTCCCTCTTTGGCTCCTTCCTTGTGGATGTTTCCCGCGCACAGGCGAGCCAAGGCGTTGCCCTTGCAGATCAGATCCAGTCCATCGGTATCCGCGTGGATATTCCGCAGGTCTTTGTCGGTATGCTGATCGGCGGTGCTCTGCCGTGGTTGTTCTCCGCCTTCGCCATCAATGCCGTGACTCGCGCCGCTTCCTTGATCGTGCTGGAAGTTCGTCGCCAGTTCAAACTTGGTGTGTTGGACGGTAAGGCCAAGCCCGATTATGCCCAAGCTGTGAGCATTTCCACAACTGCTGCGCAGAAGGAATTGGTCTCCCTTGCTTTGTTGGGCATTGTGACCCCGGTTGCTGTGGGTCTGATGTTCAAGGTGGAAGCACTCGGCGGCTTCCTCGCCGGTATCATCGTTTCTGGTCAGTTGCTGGCGGTCTTCCTTAATAATGCGGGCGGCGCCTGGGATAATGCCAAGAAGTTGATCGAAGATGAACCCAAGGATCCAGCCAAGAATCTCGGCAAGGGTTCCGAACGTCATAAGGCTGGCGT
>DAOQBX010000368.1:0-2493 GCA_035340155.1 Anaerolineales bacterium
CCAGCTCACAAAAGTCGGCCCTGTTATCTTCGCGCGGACGTTTGCGATAGTCATCGCCGATGCGCCAATACATGCACCAGCAGCGGCTGGCCGGCCCCTTGTCGCCGAAGAGATCCTCAAGGGCGGGCACAAGGTCCGGGGTCAGCGGGCGAATGAGGAGGTCCATGAAGAAGCGATTTACTTCCAGATATGTCCGTAGCCGAACTCGCCTTCGATCAACTTCCCTTCTGCAAAGCGCTGGAAGTGAAGCGAACTGACATCCACGGTCTTCGAGGCGCCATCGAGAATCAGTTCAGACATGCAGACCCCGGCAGCGGGAGCGGTCTTGAAGCCGGTGCCGCTTAGGCCACAGGCGAGATAAAAACCGTCCGGCCCGGCGGCGCTGTAGATGGCGCGCTGGTCGGGGGTGATGCCATCGCGGCCCACATGGATGGAATGCAGCCCGCTCTCTTCGATCTTTGGGATGCGCTTCACCATCGCGTCGATCAGTTTATCGAGGAAGGTCGGCGTGGGGGTCTGGTCTTCGGCGTCGGGGGCTTCACTGCGCAGGGATTCATCTTCGCCTGCAGCCAGGATGAGCGCACTGCCTTCGGGCCGGAAATAACAATTGATGGTGTCGTCGATGACAGCGGGAATGCGCCCGAGGCTGGGCGGCCGATGAAGGAAGGCCACGTCATGCGTCCAGGTTTGTAGCGGGATGTCCACATCCGCAAGGGCGCCCACCTGCCTGGCCCACGGCCCCGCTGCGTTGACCACAACGGGAGCGGAGAGTTCGCCCTGGGTGGTGCTGACGCCGGTCACTTTTGCGCCGGAGGTGTGGATGGCCGTGACCTCGCAGTTCTGCATCAACGTTCCACCCAGGCGCTTGACAGCCTCGATGAAGGAGTTGGTCGTCAGGGTCGCATCGGCATAACCAGAGTCAGGTTCGTAGGCAGCGTAATCGAACTGATCGGTCAGAAAATCGGGAATAAGTTTTTTTACTTCGGCCGCAGAAATGACCGAGGTGTTGATGCCGATCTTCTGCTGGTTGGCGACATTGCCGCGCAGTTTATCCTCATGCTCGCGCTTGGCGATCTGCATGAAGCCGGTCTTCTGAAAGCCGCATTCGCCGCCCACGCGTTCGCGCCAGTTGGAAAAATAATTTTTATAGCCGACAAAGGTCAGTTCAGATTCCACGGCCAGGTCGTAGTGCATGCGGACGAGTCCGCTGGAGTGGCCGGTGGCGCCCGAAGCGGCGACCTTGCGGTCAAGGATGACAACCTTGAGTCCGCGTTCGGCCAGGTGAAAGGCAATGCTTGTGCCCATCACGCCTGCGCCGATGATAATGGCATCGTATGTTTGAGTCATGGGAATGTCCTTTGAATGAGGTTGGGCAGATTGTAGCAGGTTTCCCTGCGTCAGTTCAATTTCTCTTCCAGTTCCCCCAGGTGATCCAGTTCATGCATGACGATGGTACGCGCCCGCCAGTAGACGGACTCTTTGCGCTTCTTGCCCTCCTAGCGAACGGACCTTGACCATTGAGATTCGTTCAACCTTGTGAGCACCTTCAGCAGCACCTTGCGGCGAATGTTGAAATAAGCAAGCAGTTCCATGTGACCTAAAAGATCAAAGCGCAGCAACTTTCCCCAATCGCGTTCGGGGTGGATATCTGCAAAATAAGGTTCATCCACCAGCAATGCCTGATAGATCATCTCCGCCGAACGTGCCTCCCCATGGATGAGATGCGCCAGCACTTCAGCCGGAGTCCGCTCGCCTTTGCCCAGCGGTTGTCTCCGCATGGATAGACCCTGCCAGGCGCTCCAACCGCGCAGGCGACTCTGCCAGCACCGCAAGGACACTGGCAATGTTCGCAGGGGTTTGATCGGTGGGAATGTTTTTTTTCATATCGGCCTATAGCGCTATTTCGTATCTTCCAATTTCCCAAGCATATCCAAGAGGATCACTTTCATAGCCTCCCGAAACAAGCGCACTCTTTCGGGGCGGGCGAGAACAAGACTTCCAACTTCCAACTCCTTTTCGAGGGCCTGCTGGAAAATTTCACGAATATGATCGTCGATCTTCTGTTGCTGCATTCTCAGGGTCATCCGTTTTAAGAGGTCAGCAAACGAGCCTGAGTCGCGGTACGGATTCGGTGGATTGAACATGGGAAGCCTCCTGCGGTCGGATAATCTCTGGCCATCAAATACTAACAGATACGATTGATCAAGATAATGATACTACGGCTGCCGCCAAACCCATTCGCATCCTGTACATTGACGGTCAACCGCCCAAACCCGTTGACTTCGCAGCCATTGAAGGTGACCGAATCGGATGGCTTCCAGCTGAGACCGTTCCCCGAGCCGATCGTGTATTGGGTGCCGCCATTCCCGGAAGGGTCGGTTGGGAAGGAGAACGACCAATCCAGTTGATACGGCTCCTGTCCTCCGCTGGCGGTTGCAGCCAGTGTAACCACTTCGTCCGGCCCGACCGTGCCGCCATCCAGCGGGTTGATAA
>DAOQBX010000369.1:0-2474 GCA_035340155.1 Anaerolineales bacterium
GTAAGCGTATCCGCCGAGGCTACATGGTCGGTCAGTCCCCAGCCGCCATTGGCGGCAATTTGCACCTCCACAAGGTGACCGCCTGCCTGTGCCAATTTAGCAAAGGTACCGGGCAGATCATTTGTAAAAGTATAGCTGTTGCCGATGAACAGGATCCTCAGGCATTGCTCTCCATTTGTCACTTCATCGCAAGTCTTTGGCGAAACACAGGCTTGCAACAACTGTGCGACCACAAAAAGAAATACGAGGATGGCATGGTTTTGTCTCATGGGTTCACCACGATCTTGACGAAGATCAAATCTCCAAAAAAATTCCCAGCCGGATCAACAGCCTGCCAGGCAGATTCATATGGACCAGACTCGAGCGGTGCTATGAACAGGATGCGAAAAGTAGATTGTGTGCCGGCACGAGCGGGATAAAGTGACTGAGTCTCTGCCGCACCAAGGGGTGCCCCACCCACCCATTTCAAACCATAGGTCGAGTCCCAATCGCATGTGCCGTTATTTTCCACCAGCCATTGCTTGTCAATGGATGCACCGGGAGTGAAAGAAGTGCCGTCATCCACCGTAACATCGTCCATGAAAGCGAGATTGTTCGTGCAAGGACCTTCTGTGGAAGTGACTGCAACCGTTGGAGAAATGCTCAGCGTAGGAGTGAACATCGCCGGGATGGGTGTTGTGGTGGGAAGGATCTGCGTGGGAGGGATCGCCGTCGGCGGGCGGAAGGGTGTCGGGGTAGGTTGAGGGGAACAGCCCAATGCAAGAAAGACAACCAGAAATAGAATCAGGTTCGAGCGGGGAAAGAAGCGATGGATCATCAGCAAAATTATACAATCAGGTGACAGTCATTTCCAAGGATGGCCGTCACATCTCGAAAACAAAAGGACACGGCAAGCCGTGTCCTAATAATTTACGCTTCTTCTTCGTTCCCACCGCCCGAGTCTTCACCGCCATCGCCCATATCCAGCGGAAGGGCAATCTCGCCGCTTATCGCCTTTTGGCGAATAACGGTTTCGATCTCGCCCATCAGGTCGGGATTGGAACGCAGGTAATCTTTGGCGTTCTCGCGGCCTTGACCGATGCGGACATCGCCATAGGAGAAGAACGCGCCACGCTTCTGGATGACCTCGAACTTGGTCGCCAGATCCAGAACATCGCCACTCTTGGAGATGCCCTCGTTGAACATGATGTCGAACTCGGCGGTACGGAACGGGGGCGCAACCTTATTCTTGACCACTTTGACGCGTGTGCGGTTACCGATGACTTCCTCACCCAGTTTGATGGATTGGATGCGGCGCACGTCGATACGCAGGGAGGCATAAAACTTAAGGGCCTGACCACCGGTGGTGGTTTCGGGGTTTCCGAACATGACGCCGATCTTCTGGCGAAGCTGGTTGGTGAAGATAACAGAAGTCTTGGTCTGGTTGATGGCCCCACTCAACTTACGGAGAGCCTGAGACATGAGGCGGGCCTGCACGCCCATGGTGGCGTCGCCCATATCGCCTTCGATTTCAGAGCGCGGAACGAGAGCGGCAACAGAGTCGACGACGACGACATCAACCGCGCCGGAGCGCACGAGGGTTTCAGCGATTTCGAGCGCCTGTTCGCCGGTATCGGGTTGGGAAACAAGCAGGTTATCAATGTCCACACCGAGGCGGGCCGCATAGACGGGGTCGAGAGCGTGTTCCATATCAATGAAAGCAGCCGTGCCGCCAACCTTTTGCGCCTCAGAGACAACATGCAAACAAAGGGTGGTCTTACCAGAAGACTCAGGGCCATAGATCTCGGTGATACGTCCGCGCGGGATACCGCCGACGCCAAGGGCAATATCAAGCGAGAGCGAACCGGTGGGGATGACCTCAGTCACCATGCCCTGGGCTTCGCCAAGTCGCATAATGGAGCCGTCGCCATAACGTTTGAGGATATCGTTTACAGCTTTATCAAGCACAGCCTGCTTGGCGCTGTCCACTTGTTGTGTAGGGGTTTCCACCGGTGCGGAACGTTTTCTAGCCATGATTCTATTCTCCAGGTTTTCAGGTATGTCATTGGGCAGTGAACTAACTAAAATAGGGATTGCTTCGCAATGACAATAATAAGGTATGTTGTCGAGAGTATAGCACAGTTGTTCTAAACGTCAAGAGGGCAGGAAGAGGAATCAGACGGCATTGGCACCATCCCTGCCCTTAAAAACTTTACATCCAGAAAACCCCGTGATAAACTCACGGCTGTTCTTAATCCAGCGCACTCGCAAGGGTGCGCATTTTTCTGCGAGTTGCACATGGATATTCTTCTCACTGGCTCCGTTGCCTACGATTACCTGATGACCTTCCCCGGTCACTTCAAGGAACAGATTCTGCCCGAACGGTTGGAATCGATCAGCCTTTCGTTCCTGGTGGATTCGATGTCCAAACAGCGCGGCGGCATTGCACCGAACATCGCGTATACCATGGCCCTGCTCGGCCAGAAGCCGCGCGT
>DAOQBX010000370.1:0-2473 GCA_035340155.1 Anaerolineales bacterium
TGATCTACCTAACTTAATCGAAGTACAACTTGATTCATTTGAAAGGCTCAAAAAGGAGGGACTGGGCGACCTGTTCCATGAAATATCTCCAATCGAGTCTTATAACAAAGGGATGAAACTATTCTTCCCAAGCAGAAGCCCGGAATCCCAACAGTGGGGGTTAAAGTATTGGTTTGGCGAGCCCAAACACACGATTGAAGAGTGTGTTGAACGTGATCTTACCTATGCCAGCCCGTTGTACGTCTCTGTGCTTTTGGCTGGCCCCGATGTGCCCGAGCCCATTAAGCAGGATATTTTCCTCGGCGACTTCCCTGAAATGACCGACAAGGGCACCTACATTGTCAACGGAACGGAGCGTGTTGTCGTCTCACAGTTGATTCGCTCTCCTGGTGTCTATTTTGAGGCTCCCGCGGATCGCGCTACGGGGCGTTTGCTCTCCATGGCCAAACTAATTCCGGATCGTGGCGCGTGGATGGAGTTTGAGACACGTAAGTCTGATTACATCATCCTGAAGTTCAATCGCAAGCGCACGGTTCCTATTACTGTGTTCCTGCGTGCTCTTGCTGCTGTGAGCGACGGGCTGAAGGATTCACCCATCAAGCATGGCACAGATGAGGAAATCCTGTCCATTTTCAAGGATGTGGATAACAATCCAGAGCGTATGTTCATTGCTTCCACTATTAAGCAAGAACCGGATTGGGAAGATCAGTCTAAGCAGTCGATTGCCGAGCAGGCATTGATCGAGTTCTTCAAAAAGATGCGGCCGGGTGACCCAGCCACCCTCGATAATGCGCGTCAATTCCTCGAAGAGCAGCTGTTCGATCAGCGACATTACGACCTCGAACGGGTTGGTCGTTATAAATTGAATCAAAAACTGGATCTGAACATCCCCATCCCGCATCGCACAGTGAGCAAGAGCGATATCATTCGTTTGATCCGACGTATGATCCAGATCAATAACGGGACCGAACGCCCTGATGATATTGACCACCTCGGCAATCGCCGCGTCAAGACGGTGGGTGAGTTGATCCAGAACAAGTTGCGCATCGGTTTGCGCCGTATGGAGCGTGTAATTAAAGAACGCATGTCCATTCGTGATCAGGAACAACTTTCGCCGGTAACCTTGGTAAATATTCGCCCTGTGGTTGCTGCGCTGCGCGAATTCTTTGGGTCTTCGCAACTGTCCCAATTTATGGATCAGACCAATCCTTTGGCAGAACTCCGCCACAAGCGCACACTTTCTGCGTTAGGGCCTGGCGGCCTTCGCCGTGAGCGCGCAGGGTTTGATGTCCGTGACGTGCATCACTCCCATTATGGGCGTATCTGCCCGATCGAGACTCCAGAAGGCCCGAACATTGGTCTAATCGGCCGTCTGGCCTCTTTTGCCCGTGTAAATGAATACGGCTTTATTGAAACTCCGTATCGCAAAGTGTACAAGTCCCTGCCTGCTTCAGATGAGAAGCTGGAGGGGAGGACGCTTCGCGAGGATGTGTACGACCCCAAATCAGAGGAACTCCTCTTCAAATCTGGCACGGAGATCGATTCGAAGATCGCCAAGAAACTTGCGAAGTTCGATAACGAAGTTGCCGTTGTTCCGTTCGTCTCGGATGATATTGTTTATCTCTCTGCCGATGCTGAAGATAAATACACCATTGCGCAGGCGAACGCGACCCTGACTGAAAAGAAGGAATTCTCCCGTGAGAGAATTTCCTGCCGCTATCACTCCGGCTTTTTGTTCTCCAATTCAGAGAACATCGAGTTCATGGATGTGGCCCCGCATCAGGTTGTAGGTATCAGCGCTGCCTTGATTCCCTTCCTGGAGCATGACGATGCAAACCGCGCTCTCATGGGCTCGAACATGATGGCCCAGGCCGTTCCTTTGGTCCGGCCGGAAATTCCGTTGGTTTCCACAGGGATGGAGCGTCACGCCGCCCTGGATTCGGGTCAGGTCGTAGTGGCTGAGGCGGATGGCGAAGTTATCTCGGTAACAGGATCAACCATCACCGTTAAAGAGAAGCGCAGCGGCAATCGCGTGTATCAGCTGCGCAAGTATCAGCGTTCCAATCAGAGTACCTGCATCGATCAGCGTCCGTCTGTGGTCAAAGGCCAGCTCATCAAAGCCGGTGACATCATCGCCGATTCATCTTCAACGGATAGCGGCCAGCTGGCACTCGGACAAAATGTTGTTGTTACCTTCCTTTCATGGGAAGGTGGCAACTTTGAAGATGCGATCCTGCTCTCTGAACGCCTGGTGCAGGATGACCGCTTCACTTCTGTTCACATTGAGAAGTATGAAGTGGAAGCCCGTGACACCAAGCTGGGGCCGGAAGAAATTACGCGCGATATACCCAACGTGGGTGATGACGCCATCAAGGACCTCGATGAGAACGGTATCATTCGCATTGGCGCAGAAGTCGGCCCGAATGATATTTTGGTTGGCAAGATCACACCCAAGGGCGAAAAAGAACTGACT
>DAOQBX010000371.1:0-2462 GCA_035340155.1 Anaerolineales bacterium
TTCACCCGCCCATGCTTTATCTTGGCTTTGTCTCTTTCGTGATCCCATACGCCTTCGCGATGGCAGCCCTCATCACCGGCCGCACCGATGACCGTTGGATCCGTATTACGCGCCGTTGGGCCTTATGGGCCTGGCTTTTCCTCTCGCTCGGACTCGTGCTCGGCGGACGCTGGGCTTACGATGTGCTGGGCTGGGGCGGCTACTGGGGCTGGGATCCGGTCGAGATCGCGGCGTTCATGCCGTGGTTGACGGGAACGGCCTTCCTGCACTCGGTCATGATCCAGGAGAAACGTGGTCTGCTCAAGCACTGGAACATGATCCTCATCATCCTGACCTATGCATTGGTCATCTTCGGTACCTTCCTGACCCGTTCCGGCGTGCTCTCCTCTGTCCATGCCTTCGCCAACAGCCCGATCGGCCCGTTCTTTATGGGCTTCGTCAGCCTGACCTTCATCGCCTCACTGGCCCTCGTCATCAAGCGCTGGCCCGAACTGCGCAGCGAAACTGAGATGAAGTCCATGCTTTCACGCGAGGCATTGTTCCTCTTGAATAACCTGCTCTTCATGAGCATCCTCGTCGTCTGTTTCTGGGGCGTGATCTACCCGTTGATCTCGGAACTGGCCACCGGCTCTAAGGTAACTGTCGGCCCGCCATACTACGAGCGCGCCACCGCCCCGCTCTTTGCAGGCCTGCTCTTCCTGATGGCGGTTGCTCCGCTCTCGGCATGGGGACATTCCACTGTTCAGACGCTCGGACGCGCCATCTGGAAATCGGCTGTGGCTGCGCTGGTCGTAACCGGCATCGCTTTTGCAACCTTCACAAAAAATGCGGTCGCGCTGGTCGGCTTCTTCCTGATCGCGTTGGTGCTGTTCGCCACCCTGCATGAGTTCTGGCGCGGCGCAGTAGCAAGGCAAAAGACCCAGAACGAAAATATCTTTACTGCCCTTTACCGACTTATGGCGCGCAACCGCCGCCGCTACGGTGGATATATCATCCACATCAGCATGGCGCTGATGGCCATCGGTATTCTTGGCATTGAGGTCTTCCAGGTGGAGACCCAGGGCCAACTGGCGACGGGCGAACAACTTGAGATCGCGGGGTACACCGTGCAATACAAGGATGTAGCCCAATGGGACGATGTGCCCAGCCAGGTCAATTACACCCGCGCCACGGTCGAAGTCTATCGCGATGGACAACTGATCGGTCAGCTGCACCCGCGCAAAGATATGTACTTCAGCGGACAGCCCATGTCCATCCCCGGCCAATATTCGACCCTGCGCGACGACCTATATGTGCTGCTGGTTGATTGGGAACCCATCTCCAATGCCGGGGCCACTTTCAAGATCTACGTCAACCCGCTGGTGAACTGGATGTGGATCGGTTCGCTGACCTTCCTCGTTGGGTTGGCTTTCGCCTCCTGGCCAGACCGCGATCCCGCGGATGAGCCCGTCCGCCGCAAAGTAACGCGCGACAATAAACAGACGAGCGCCGCAGATTAGTCGCTTCGCACCCGGAGAAATGTTATGAAGAAAGTTTATTCGATCATCACGCTTGCCCTCATCCTGGCGGCCCTGTTCACTCAAGTCGGCTTTGCCCAGGATGGCGAAGTCACCGACGACCAGGTGAATGCCATTGCGAAGCAACTCTATTGCCCCGTTTGTGAGAATACACCACTCGATGTCTGCCCGACAGAAGCCTGCCGCCAATGGCGCGAATTGATCCGCCAGCAGATCTCTGAAGGCATGACCGAAGATGAGATCAAAGATTACTTCGTGGCAAACTATGGCGCGCGCGTGCTCTCTGAACCTCCGCGCACCGGCCTGAACTGGCTGGTGTATATCCTTCCGCCAATGTTCATTCTTGCAGGAGCCTTCATCCTCTTCCGTTCGTTCCGGGAGTGGACAAAGCCCAGGACTGTTGCAGCAGGTACAGGTCAAGATGACGAAGCGGCAACATCTGCAAAGGATGATTACATTGCCCGCCTGGAAGAAGAATTGAAGAACCGGAAATAATCATCCCTTTTCACTGACCTGTTCCTTTTTATGGACGGGTTGGAATGAGGGTCATTGGAGAATGTCATGACAGAAACAACCACCCCAACCCCCAAACGCGGCGTACCCCTCGGGGCGCAGATCGTGATCTGGGTGGTGCTGATCGCTCTGTTGGTGCTGGTGGGGATCATGCTCGGCAAACGCCAGCAGGGAACCGTCCAGCCTGGAGATAAGATCCCCGACCTCACGCTGACCTTGTTCAGCGGATATGAATATGAAGGAAAGAGCGAGGTCAGGATCTCCGACCTGCGCGGCAAACTGGTCGTGTTGAATTTTTGGGCTTCGTGGTGCAAGCCCTGTGAACAGGAAGCAGCCGAACTTGAAGAGGCCTGGAAGGCCTATGAAGGCGGCGACCAGGTGGTCTTCCTGGGCGCAGACTATGTGGATACTGAACCCGAAGCGCGCGCATAC
>DAOQBX010000372.1:0-2449 GCA_035340155.1 Anaerolineales bacterium
TCGGGCTAAGGCGGAGCCTGTGGCGTAGTCACCAAGGTGGACACTACCCCTGAGGCATTGTGTGCAATCTACGATGACCACGCCGCGGGCGGTGGCTTCTTCGAGCGCGGCGAGAAAGTCCGCGTTGTTGGTGGGACCGTTGCCCACCCCATAGGCGCGTAGAATTAATCCTTGCAGCGGGGGTTGTAGAAAATTGCGTACGACCTGCGCGGGAATGCCGGGCCACAAAGGCAATGCACCCACGTTGACTTGTTTCAACTCTTGCACTTGCAATTTGCTTTGTGGCGCGGGCAAGACTAAATTTTTGTTGACGCGAATCTCCACGCCGATTTCGCCAAGCGGCGGCAGGTTGGGGGAGGCGAAGGCATCCAAGCCATCGGTGCTGACTTTGACCGAGCGGCATCCGCGCAGGAGTTGGGTTCCAAAGCATAAGCAGACTTCGGGGATATTGAAATTAGCGGCGATGGTCAATGCTGTGATGATGTTGGCTCTTGCATCGTTGCGGACTTCGCACAATGGGATTTGTGAACCTGTTAGAACAACGGGTTTAGCCAGACCTTCCAACATAAACGGTAACGCAGAAGCCGTATATGCCATCGTGTCGGTGCCATGCAAAATGATGAAGCCGTCATAACCGTTGTAATGTTCCCCAATATCATGAGCGATTTTGTACCAATCTTCAGGGGTCATGTTTGCTGAATCGAGCAGCGGATCGTACTCATGGATGTCCACATCGGGCATCAGGCCGTTCTTTAACTCCGGCATCGAAAGAAGTTGTTCGGCCAGGTAACCCGGCGCTGGTGCATATCCTTCAGGTGTAGGCTGCATGCCGATGGTCCCGCCGGTGTAGATGATGTAGACTCGTTTTTTCATGGGTGAGTTCCCTATGTAGGAATAAAAGGTTCAGGGGAGAGGATAGTTAATGGGTTTGGTTAATTTTCGGCGGAGTCTGAAGCGGATTCAATCTCCAAATAATAGTTCCAGGCCATGCGAGACGTCGTCGCGCCAGCAGGTGTAGTTATGTCCGCCACTGAATTCATGGTAATTGACATCATAGCCATGTTCTCGAAAAATGGGCTGCATCCGGCGATTATCTTCCAGCAGTGAATCGTATTCACCGATGTCCATCCAGAGATTCAATTCCTGCGCCTTACGCGCGCGGATCAGGTCCACGGCGGAGAAGTCGCGGCCTTCGAGTTCAAAGACTCCAGACTGACACAGCACCCTGCTGAAGATATCAGGCATGCGCAGCCCGGTATAGACAGACATCAGGCCGCCGTAGGAAGCGCCCAGGACGCCGAAGGCGCCGGGATGATGCAGGATGTCCAGCAGGTTGAGTCTCTTTTGGGCGAACGGTAGTACCACACCCGCCAGCCATAAGAGCACAGCGTCTGAACAGGCGTATTCTACACTGCGGTTTGCGCCGCCGTTTTGCAGGAAAGCAATGGCGATGGGGCGAATGCGTTTTTGGTGGATGAGGTTATCGACGATGTAATTCAGTCTGGCGCGCTTCAAATAATCGACGCCATCGTACACGATAAGCAACGGTGCGGGCTCGCGGCTTGGCGGATGATAAAGGTGGATAACCCTGCGGGCATGATCTGTGATGGCATCAGCATTTACGATATGACGGGTGATGCGCCCATGTGGAATTTGTAAATTGCGCCGGGCCAGTTCTGTAGGGTGCGCCTCAGGCATATAAAAGAAATGATTATCACTCCCAAAGCCATTGTAGACCGTGTTCGTATTCAGCGGGTCTTGAAGCCGCTGCTTTGTATGCGGGTCGAAGAATGCGTATTCAATGTAGGCCGTGGGGGATACCCGCATGGAATATGCCCACAGGTCTTTTTCCAGGCGGTTCATTTTTTGTGGAACATTTTCCCAGCCATGCAAATCGCTAATGACCTGCGGAGCATTTGACCCCTGCCAATACAGGGTCGCCCGGTTCCCTGCGATGACCGGGTTTTTTATCTTCATGGAAGTTCGTTCGATCTTTCCACGCCGGGGAACTGCAGGATGAAATCCGCGCCATAGGCTTTGCTCGGGGTTTGAAAACCCGGCTTGAAGTCGCCGGAGAGGATGCGCTGGGTGATCTCCACCGCCGTGAGTGCGGTCAGGTGATAGGCCTCGGGGGTTCGCAATTTGGCGCGGACCGTTCGGTCTCCATCGCTGACTTCGGCGATCATCAGACTAAAACCGGTCTCATTTTGCTGGCGGGTCGGCCCCGGCGCAAAGAAAATACCGATCAACCACTTGATGAAGTTCTTTGCGACGCGGTTGTACAGCAGAGGTCCTGCTATACGCGTGAAGCGCATCATCTGGATCATGGCTTTCGGAAAACTCATATACACCGTTACATTCGGAATGCCGGTGCTGTGATAGGCTGTGCTCACATCGCCCCAACCCATCGAAACAAGTCGCGATGACCCCCGCCCAAAATCCACATCCT
>DAOQBX010000373.1:0-2445 GCA_035340155.1 Anaerolineales bacterium
ATACGTGAACCGGCATTGGAGATCCAATGGGCGCGAATTGGCGTGAAGATGCGGAATCGCCGCGAGGCCCAGAACAAGCCGCCGGTCAGGAGTGAAGCGAGGAGGGCTTGCGGCCATGCGCCGATTTGCAACGCCCCATCCCAGCCTGTGAATCCGAATAGGAAAATTAAAATTATCAGAAGAACGATCCCGGCTGGATACATGGCGCGCGCCCACCCGGGTTGACCATCCAATGAGTCTCGTCCTGTGGAACGGAGAACATGCCTGATGTATCCGGCCAGGATCAAGGCTTGGGCGATGATACCCAGGGGAAGGAAAAGTCCGAAGCGGCCGGTCCATGTGACGGCTGTCAGCGAGAAGGGCAGGCTGGAAAGTCCCCAAACCCCGGCTAACAAAATGCGATTGACCCAGACGTTCTGTACGGCCGCAAGAAATAAGGCGCCGCCTGCCAGTACGAGTGCGCAGCCCCATGCTATAGCGCCCAATGAATTACCGCCCAGGGCGGATGCTACTGCAAGTGCTGATACGCCAATCACCCAAAAAGGACGGCCATTCAATTCATCCGGCGCGCGCAGCCACATCCAACCGCCGTAGATGGCGGCGACAAGAGCAATGCCAAGCAAGTAGGGGGTGTAGCTGGTTATCAGCCCTTCAGTGGATATTCTTCCCAGCACGGCCAGACTGGATGCCGAAGAGATCAGTCGTATAGCTGTGCCGAACCCTCTCCGCAGCGAGGACTCTGAGGAGTAGGGCAGATGCAATGGCAGCCCGCCAAGGCGAAACCCGGCAGCCAGCACCACAAACGCCCCTGAATTTGCCGCAATGGTTTGGAAGTCGAACGTCCTTCCGCTGGATATGTTCAACGCCCCCGCCCAGGTCAACAGGCCGATTCCAAAAGCGCGCGCTGCAAAAGATACGACCACCTTTTCGGTGTTTACCGAGCCGTTTACAGAAAATAATTGCGAGACCAGTTCGGTGAAATCCAGTAAAGCCCAGGCCATGAGCAGGGTGACCGGATTATTCGCAGTTACAGCCAGTAATCCAAAGCCACCCAACGCGAGGATCCCGGCCCATGTGAGTGTGTTGACATACACCGGGATGGTAACAGCAGTCAGTAAGATGGACAAAGTCAACGCCGCGATCGAAACCGCCAGCGGCCAGGAAATGCCATCCGCCCGCAGCAGGAGTGGTGAAGTGAAGAGCGTCACGGGCTGCCAGGCGGGTAGCGCAAATTCAAGAGGAGATTGGATCGGCCAGAGAAACACACTGATCAATGCAAGCCCCGCCCCGATCACGGCCACCAGCCAGGCATAACGGGCATTGGGCTGGGCCACACGCAAGGCGACCAATGCCAGCGTAGTGACAAAAAATAAAAGACAGGAGATCAAGATCAACATGGGATACTTAATTGTATCAGTTTTATTGCCGCGATGATTTGACGGAATGCTTTTGGTACAATCTTCCGCATGAATTTTCAACGACGCAGAAAATCCCTTCTTTGGACTCTGCTCATTTCAGTGGTTTTGTCCTGTGCACCACAACCCACCGCTTCCCCCGCCGCCCCGACACCCGTCTCTGTTTCCTCGAACAACTTGCCCACGCCGACGCCCTTTCAACCGCAGCAGCAAAATTCCCCGGACCCTTACGCCGCGATCTCCACACCTCAGCCTGCTCCCACCTATACTCCCTATCCAACAAAATATATCATTTCACAGGACGTTTCCGTCCCGATGGAGCCCGCTCCCACCACCGCCAGCGGACTCATCACCTATAACCCGCTGACTGGCCTGCCTATGGAGGACCCCACCTTGTTACAGCGCAGGCCGCTGGCCATTAAGATCGGCAACTCGCCCGATTATGTCCGTCCACAATCCAGCCTGACCCTGGCGGATGTTGCGTATGAATACTACATTGAGTGGGGAGATACGCGCTTCATCGGCGTGTTTTATAGCAATATGTCAGAACGGGTTGGGCCGGTCCGTTCGGGGCGCTACTTTGATGAACATATCGCCCGCATGTATCACTCATTCGTCATGTTCAAGGGCGCCGACCCGCGTGAGTTCGACTATTTCAAGACGTTGGATATCAGCCCGTTCTTTATATCGGTCGGTATTGGGAACTGCCCGCCATATTACTTTGGGCATTACAAGCGTGATTCCTACAACAATATCTTCTTCAATATGACCAAGTGGGATGCCTGCGTAAAAAAGAAAGGACTTGATAACTCGCCGCAAACCATCAGCGGTGGCTTCTTCTCGGACGATATTCCGCAAAGCCCGTTGTCTGTGTCAAAGATCTATTCTTTCTACTCTGTATATAGCTACAATTACTGGGCTTATGATCCGGAAAATAAGAATTATGTTCGTTATCAGGAGGACAAAGACCTGGTGGGCTTCCGCAAAGTGGAAGTCTACGCCCCATTGACCGATGACTATACCAAATTAC
>DAOQBX010000374.1:0-2443 GCA_035340155.1 Anaerolineales bacterium
GAACCAGATCACCGTCATCATGGGACCCAGCGGCTGCGGCAAGACCACTTTATTGAAGACCTTCAACCGCTTCTTTGAATTGAACGAGAACGTCAACCTCACCGGCGAAGTGCTCGTGGACGGTGAAAACATCTACGACCCCAGCGTAGACGTGACCGAAGTCCGCAAGGTGGTTGGCTTGCTGGCGCAACGTCCCACGCCTTTGCCGATGTCCATTTACGATAATATCGCCTACGGCATGCGCATCCACCAAATGAAGAAAGACCGCGCCGACTATAAACAATCGGTGCGGCATTATTTAGAAATCGCCGGTCTATGGGATGAAGTCCACAAGCGGATGCATGACCCTGCGACTTCTCTTTCCATCGGACAGCAACAACGCCTCTGCCTCGCCCGCGGCTTGGCCGTCGAACCGGAAATCATCCTCGGAGACGAACCCACCTCCGCACTCGACCCGATCTCATCGCAGAACATCGAAAGCCGTTTACTTGAACTGAAGAAAGACTACACCATTGTGATCGTGACTCATACCTTACGTCAGGCAAAACGGTTGGCAGATCATGTCATTTATATGTACCTCGGCGAAGTCGCAGAAGCAGGTCCCGCGCACGAAGTCTTTACCAACCCCAAACACGAGCGGACCAGACAGTATCTTGAAGGTCTATTCTAACTTTCAGAGACAGCCGAGAGGCTGTCTTTTTATAGGCGTATAATTAAAGCATGAAATCAATTCGTATCCTTCTGCTTGGGTTCATCGCCTTCGCTTCGTTCTTCCAGGTGTTCGCCCAATCATCCTCTTCCACTGCCGTGGTACTGACGGCGGATGGCCCCATCATGCCGCCCATGCTCGAATACATCAAACGCGGTATCGAAACGGCCGAACAGCGGGATGCGGAAGTGATCGTCATCCAACTCAACACACCCGGCGGCAGCGTGGAGACCATGCTGGAGATCATCGCCGCCATCCGTGTCAGCAGTGTGCCGGTGGTGGTCTATGTTGCGCCGAAAAATGCCATCGCCGGGAGCGCTGGGGCAATGATCACCATGGCAGGGCACGTCTCTGCCATGGCCCCGGAGACCTCCATCGGCGCCTCCAGCCCCATTAGCAGTTCGGGCGAAAACCTCAATAGCACGGCCGAGGCAAAGGCCAAAGAGATCACCAAGGCGGCCATCCGTCCATTCGTCACGCCACGCGGCGAAAAAGCATTGACCCTGGCCGAGTCCATGATCGATGAAGCCAGGGCTGCCACTGCCGATGAAGCCCTTGAAGTCAACCTGATCGACTTCGTGGCTGATGATCTCGAAGATCTGCTGCAAGTCCTGGATGGATTCACCATTCAAATGGATGGTGGGCCGCGCACCCTGCACACGCAGAATATTGTGGTCCTGCCGCTTAACATAAGTTTCATTGAACAATTATTGATGATGCTCACCGACCCCAACATCTCATTCCTGTTGCTGGCAATCGGGGTGCAGGCGGTACTGATCGAACTCTCCAGCCCCGGCGGCTGGGTGGCAGGATTCATTGGCGCGGTCTGCCTGACCCTGGCCGCCTATGGACTGGGGGTGCTGACGGTCAACTGGTTTGGCATCCTCTTTTTGCTGATCGCCTTTGTGCTCTTCATTCTCGATATCAAAGCGCCCACTCACGGCGCATTGACCACTGCAGGTGTGGCCTCCTTTATTATCGGCGCGCTGGTACTCTTCAACTCGCCCGGCACACCACAGTCGCAACGCGTATCCGTCCCGCTTGTCATCGGCACAGGCATCTTCATCGGCCTACTCTTCTTTGGCATCATGATGGTCGCCCTGCGTTCGATCCATAGACCGGCACAAATGGGCGGGGAGGCCTATGTTGGTAAAACGGGAACCGCCAAAATGTTCGAAGGCGAAGCGGGCCAGGTCCAGGTCGAATCGGAACTATGGAGCGCGGAGAAATCTGCAGAATCCGAGGCGATTCGTAAGGGTGATAAAATCGAAGTCGTCGAAGTTCGTGGATTGAGATTGATCGTCAAGAAAAAATAAGATGATGCGCGCCCGCGTTTCATAAAAGGACCTTATGCCTGCGACACCCACCCGAGACCGAGTCTCCCCGCAAACTGATTCGCGCCCCCTACGCCGCCCGGATTGGATCAAAGTCCGCGCGCCTTCGGGCGAGACCTATGAATGGCTGCAAAGCCTGATGCGCAAAAAGGAACTGCACACGGTGTGTGAGGAAGCCATGTGCCCCAACCTTGGCGAATGCTGGGGCAGCGGCACCGCCACCTTTTTGATGCTCGGCGATGTTTGCACGCGCACCTGTGCCTTCTGCGATATCAAACACGGCAAACCCGCTTTACTGGACTGGGGCGAAGCCGAACGCGTGGCGCAGGCCGTCAAAGCCATGAGCCTTAAGCACGCGGTCATCACCTCGGTGAACCGTGACGAACGCAAGGATGGCGGC
>DAOQBX010000375.1:0-2431 GCA_035340155.1 Anaerolineales bacterium
CGTACCATGCCGGTCGCCTTACGAACAAACAGGTCACTCATAACAACTCTCCTCTGAATAATGTTGTTTTCACACGCCGATGCGTGGGTTAACCAGTTGTCAAAACGTAGTTCTCGACCTTGTTCTTTCCTAGCTTAATAATGGCTCCAAGCAACGTACCCTGCTCGTACATGGACCCGGGATTGATGACCAGCGTTTTACCGATACGCGTCGAACCGCGTCCTTCGTGAATGTGCCCATGCAGGCTGAGTAACGGCTGCACTTTTTCGATGGACTTGCGCAGCGCCGTTGAACCGACAGGGATCATCGAATTTCCGGCCAGCACCGGGCGCAGATCCTTATCGAGTTCCGGCGCTTCGTCCAAACCGGATTTATAAGGCGGCACATGGATATTGAAGATGGCCGTCTGCGGACTCTTCAACCGCGAGGTCATCGCCTCATACCGGACTGCGAGTTGATCCTCGTCCTCTTCACGGTGCGTGTTCCAGGGCGTGCGGTTGCTCCAGCCGGAGGCGATCATCTCATGGCCGCTCGCCAGCAGGGTCACCTCCCCTTCCGCCAGCACCACCGTACGGCTCTCGCGGATGATGTCATCGACCTCGTCCATATCGTCGTTGCCCGGGCAGCAATAGACCTTCATGCCCGTCCCGGCCAGTTTCTTCTCGGCCAGTTCCATCCACTGCTGCACAACCTTGAGCACTTCCTGCAAAAAAATCTTGCTGACCTTGGCCGGGTCCTTCTCCAACTCCTGGATCTCGTCCGGGTTGGTCAGGTAGGGATAATAGCCGCGGCTGCGGACCTTCTTGCGCATGTCCGCCAGTTCGTCTTCATTTGTAATATCAAACACCTGTTCAAGCAAAGTGACACGGTAATTTTGACCGCCCTGGTGAATGAACGGGACAACCGCCTTGCCCGTCATATCGCCGCCGAGGATCAATTGATCCGCGCCGTAGAATTTCCCCGCATTCAAGAACTTTGTCCAGCAAATATCCGACCCGTGAACGTCTGTGGCAAAAAATATGGTGGTCACATGCAGATCCTTTGGAGATGGAATCACGTGCAGAGGTGGTGCGGTATTTAAGCGCCGATTATACCCCCCGCATTCGAGTTTGCCAGTCCTGGCGCAGCCCGCAATTTGATCTGACTGTGCAGAAATGCACGAAGGTCTGGACCTATCATCCCAGACCTTCGAGAGACTTAAGAATGAAATCAAACCACCAGATCAATGGAATTGCAAGATCACCCAATACAGCCCGGCAGAGACCAGCGCGCTGGCTGGGATGGTGATGAACCAGGCCATGACGATCTCTTCTGCCACGCTCCAGCGCACTTTGCCAAAACTCTCCGAAGAGCCGACCCCGATAATGGCCGAACTGACCACCTGCGAGGTGCTGACCGGTAGCCCAAGAATGGAAGCGCCAAGGATCACGATGCTGGAGGTCATTTGCGTGGAGAAGCTATGGATGGGTCGGATCTTGTAGAATCTGCCCCCCAGCGTGCGGATCAACTTCCAACCGCCCAGCGCGGTTCCCAAAGCGATAGCCCCGGCGCTCAAGGCGATCACCCACATGGGAACCTTGAACGAATCGATATGCCCACCGATCAACAAACTAAGGGTGATGATGCCCATCGTCTTCTGCGCGTCATTCGTGCCGTGACTGAAAGCCATGCCCAGGGCCGTGACCAACTGTCCGCGTTTGAAAAATTCGTTGATGTTGGGAGTGGCGTTCCGTATTAAGAAATAGATCAAGCGGGTCAGCAAAAAGCCACAGGCAAACCCAAGCAGCGGGGACGTGAACAGGGCAATGACCACTTTCTCCAGGCCGTGCAATTTGATGGCGCCAACACCAGCGCCCGCCAACACCGCCCCGACCATGCCGCCGATCAGCGCATGCGATGAACTGCTGGGGATCCCCAAAAACCAGGTCAGCAGGTTCCAGACGATCGCACCGAACAGACAGGCGATCAGCACATCCAGGTTCAGCGCGTCGGACTGCGCCACTTCTTCACCGATGGTGGTGGCCACCGCCACGCCGAATAGGAAAGGCCCGAGGAAGTTCGCCACCGCCGTCAGACCCAGGGCCGTGTTCGGGCGGAAGGCGCGCGAAGCGATCATGGTCGCCACAATATTGCTGGAGTCATGCACTCCGTTGAGAAAATCAAAGGTCAACGCCAGGCCAATCACAATATACAGTTGCAGGGACATAAAGACCTGTCAGGTTCTTTTAACGACGATATCTGCAATGACGTTGGCGGCTTCATCGCCGCGGTCTGCTGCGTTGGAGAGATGGCGATAGACCTCACGTTCCTTCAGCATCTCCACCACGTGGTGAACATCTTCAGGCCCGCTGAACAGGTCCGCCACAGCCTCGCGATAGACGCTCTCGACCCGGTTCTCGAGGGCCTTGGCGCGTTGGGCATGCCCGATCGC
>DAOQBX010000376.1:0-2411 GCA_035340155.1 Anaerolineales bacterium
TTGCAGGTCACTTCCTTTGCCAGCGGTTTCGACCTGGAGCAACTGCTTGGGTCGTTGTACGGCGAAGGCGGGGGAGGGGATGCGCCTGAGTCGTATGGGTTGTTCGCGCATTGGGTCAATACGCATGTGGAGACCCCCAACGCCGAAGAGACTCCCTTCCTGATCGTCTTCGGCGACATCACCATGCACCCGAAGATCTCGGGGAAGCAAATCGAACATTATCTTGGCGACCGCTCCGGCGATCTGGATGCCCTCAAGGAATGGCAGAAACTCACCCAGACCTGGAACACCTGGTTCCTGCGCCGCCCAACCGGCAAAAAAGGCGATCAAGTGGATGAGCAATGGGGCAAGGCCATCGGTTCGCAGAAGATCTTCCACATCGAGGATGAGCAGCGTGCTGTGGACTATGCCATGGGTTTGGTCGCGCGTTCATGGGGTTACTTCGGTGACTTCCAGAACAATATGCGCGCCCGGCAGGATGAGAACAAGGTCAAGCAGATCAGCAAACCGATCGAGATGATCTGCCCACGCTGCGGCGCGCCCATCCCTGTCAATGCGGATGGAATGTTCAAATGCGGTTTCTGCGGCACGACGTTGAAGTTGTAATTATTTTGACGAGGCGATGTGATGCACCGCCTCGTCGCGTTAAAACGAACCCATGAAAATTTCTGTCATCGTCACCATCCCTCCCTACGCCACCTTCATTGACGAAGTGGCCGCGCATCCCATGGTGAGCGGACTGCGCTTGAATACGGTCATGCCGTTACGGGAGACGCACCGCGAGGTTTTGGAACGTCTTTCGATATTCAAGCAGCCGCTCTGGGTGGATCTGAAAGGGCGCCAATTGCGCGTGGCCGAGCCCGCCCTGCCGCCATTTACTGAGATCAAATTGAGCCACTCGGTCAAAGTCCAGACACCGGTGGATGCCTTTTTTTCGGATGGCAACGAGCGCGTACGCGTGGCGGCAGTGGATGGCAAACGCTTGATCATGGAGGATGGCCCGCGCCGCATGGTGGGGCCGGGCGAGTCGGTTAACATCATCCATCCTTCGCTGGAGATCGACGGCACACTCACCGAAACCGACCATGCCTACCTCGCTGCGATGAAGGAACTCGGGCTGACGAAGGTGATGCTTTCGTATGTTGAATCTGCCGAGGATGTGAACGAGGTCAGGGACTTGCTGCCGAATGCGGAGGTGGTCTCCAAGATCGAAACTCAAAAAGGACTGGCTTATGCGCGCCATGAGAAAACGGGGTATGGACAACTCATGGCGGCACGCGGCGACCTGTATGTTGAAGTGCTGCAACCGCACAAGATCATTCCCGCTCTTAAGAGCATCCTTCAAGCCGACCCGAATGCCATTGTCGCAAGTCGTATCTTGGACTCGCTGGCATGGACGCCCGTGCCTGTCAGCGCGGATATCAGTGACGTGGCCTTTCTGATGGAGATCGGCTATCGCACCTTCATGCTCGGCGACCAGGTGTGTATGAAGCGTGACAGCGTGATCGAGGCCTTGAACGTATTGGAAGCCATGGGATAGTACATCAACCACAAAGGATATCCTTGTGAAATTGGCCATTGCCCAGATCAACACCACCGTTGGAGATTTGACGGGGAATATTGCAAGGATCCTCGCTGCGGTGGAACAAGCAAAAAAAGCAGACCTGATCGTCTTCCCCGAAATGACCGTGCCGGGCTATCCGCCGCGCGATATGCTGTACGACGCTTCGTTCGTGGAGGCGGTTCAGGCGGCGACCCTCGACCTGGCCCGTCAGGCCAAAGATTTACCCCCGCTGTTGGTGGGATCGTTCGCACCTTCAGGAGAGAAGCATTACCAGCATCCGTCTTTGCATAATATCGCCTACCTGATGAAGAACGGCGAATTGACCGTGGCACAGGTGAAGCAATTGCTGCCGGTCTACGATGTGTTCTATGAGCCGCGCTGGTTCACACCAGGGAAGAAGACCCTGCCGCCGATCGAAGTTGCCGGCAGGAAGATCGGAGTGCTGATCTGCGAGGATATGTGGGATGAAGAATATTCCACTCACCCTGGCGCGGACCTGCTGACCATGGGCGCGGAGATGCTGGTGGTGATGTCGGCCTCGCCCTATCGAAAGGGAATCCAGGAGGGGAGGATGCATCATGCCAGGCGGCAGGGCGCGCCATTGGTCTTTGTCAATTTGGTCGGTGCAACCGATGAGTTGATCTTCGATGGCGGAAGTTTTGTAGCCGGGGAGACTTTAGCGAGGTTTGAAGAAGAAGTAAGGGTGGTGAATTGGGAGGAAAGGGAACCCAAACAAAAGGACGTGCAGAAAGCAGGAAGCGTTGAGGAAGAGTTGTTCAACGCGCTCTCTCTTGGCATGCGGGACTTTGCCCGCAAGAACGGACTGAAGAAAGCCTGCCTCGGCCTG
>DAOQBX010000377.1:0-2404 GCA_035340155.1 Anaerolineales bacterium
AGAAGATGCCCCCAAACCGGAGTCCGACAAGACCAAAAAACAGGACAATGCCAGCAATTCCAGGCGGCGCGGTTTTTTCTCGCGTTGGATGAACACCCTGCTCGACATCGGGTTGGGCGAATCCCTGATGCGGATCGGGACCAACTTATTTTCGGTCGTTGCCATTGTGATGGTGGTGGTGCTGGCTCAACGTTTTTACCGTCAGGGTTCTCCAGGTTCTGGGACGACAGACCAGGCTCAAAGTCCGGCCGTGACCGCCGAAGTGGATATCGCTTCGATCCCCGCCGGTAACGGTTCTGTCATAGAGGGCATCTCACGCTCTGCACACATCCATACCAACATTCCCAGCCGCCCGCGCGATGAGATCCTCATCTACACTGTCCAAGATGGCGATACGGTCTTCGGCATTGCTGAAAAGTTCGGCCTGCAGCCCGAGACAGTTTTATGGGGTAATTACAACATCCTCTTGGACGATCCTCATTCACTCAAGCCCGGCCAGGAATTGAACATTCTGCCGGTGGATGGCGTGTACTGGGAGTGGCTCGGTGGCATTCCGTTTGGCGAGTGGGCTGCGTTCTATGGGGTTGACGCCGCGGAGATCATTGAATTTCCCGGCAACAACATTGACGCGAATACGGTAGGGGATTTCAACAATGCGAACATCCGCGCCGGGACATGGCTCATCATCCCCGGTGGAAAGCGCGACTTCGTCAGCTGGAGTGCGCCGTTGGGCGTGACGCGCGAAAACCCCGCTTCAGCCCGCGTACTTGGAGAAGGCGCCTGCGACCCAGTCAGTGGCGGCGCTGTAGGCTACGGCTATTTTGTCTACCCCACCAACAAGCATTACCTATCAGGTTTCGATTACTCAACCAAGACCAACCACCTTGGCATTGACCTGGCAGGCAATGAAGGTGAAGCCGTCTACACCTCGGATGCGGGCGTGATCGTGTATGCCGGTTGGAACGATTACGGCTACGGCAACATGGTCATGGTCGATCATGGCAATGGCTTCCAATCCCTGTATGCTCATTTGAGTGCGCTCAACGTCGGATGTGGTCAGAGCGTTGGGCAGGGTGAGGTGATTGGCGCAGTCGGTTCCACGGGGCGGTCTTCCGGGCCACATTTGCACTTTGAGATCATGGCCGGGATGAAGGTTAACCCCTGGGATTATTTGCCACCACCCTAGTCCTTGTCAAAGCAGCGAGGCTATACTATAATCCCGCTCGCTTGGAAGGGCGCATAGCTCAGTTGGTTAGAGCGCTACTATCACACAGTAGAGGTCTGGGGTTCGAGTCCCTATGCGCCCACTCGAAAAAACCGCCGATATCGGCGGTTTTTTCGTTGGATTGTTACATTTTCAAATACATAGTACATGAACTATTGACTTTTATTCCAATTTCCTTAGAATGAACTAATATCTTCCTTTTGAGCATTGTTTTTATAGAAGTGTTTTTATCATGTCGGCACTATTTTTTATTATTGTTGCAGGAGGCGTATATGCGCTCTTTTTTAGAAGTTAATTTGCATGAAAGAACTATGTACCAGGGGCAACCATGATCTCCATCTCAAGCAAAATCCAAAACAACGTAAAATCCTTCTCGCTGATCGCAGAGAAATTGCGCTGGGTGGTTATTGCAGTTGTCAGCCTGATGCTATTTTGGACGGAAGTCATTGAGTTCATTCAACTGTCCTTTTTAAATCAACCGCTTCACATCCTTGAACTGGTCATCTATGCGATTCTCATCATAGGAACGGGCCTATTCCTTGAATTGTTCGTTCGAGCCAACCGTGAATATAAACGGGTGGCCCGGATCCTGGAATACAAGCATAGCCTGAGTCTGGATTTGATATTAAGTGATGGTTGGGATGCATTGATCCAAAAACTGGTCGAACTTCCCGCAAAAATAACCGAGGTTGAAGAAGCCTATCTGCTATTGAGCAACCCGGTCTCCAACACGTTTGATACTGCAGGGCATTGGGTAAAGGATGAAAAGGTCCGACCCATGGAAGTTTGGGATCCCAAGGCTACTTGTCAGGGGTGCCTGGCGAAATCCAATAACAGACCTGGAGACCTTCACCTTTGCGATAATCGCAACCGGTATTATTTTAACGGATACTGTTTGGGGATCAACAATTGCAACCTGCCGAATACCGTTCTTAAGTTCCGAGTCAAGCCGGGATATAAATTGACCCGGGACGAACAGGAGATCTTCAATCACATCAGCGACGAGATCGCCATTGCCATCCTGGCAATTCAGGATCGCAAACGGCTGAGCGAAGCCCAGTCGGCGCAGGTGGCACTGGCCGAGCGACGCATGGTATCGGCTTTTGTACATGACCACCTGGGTCAAAACCTGGGGTACTTGCACATGAAATTAGATCAGCTGGAGCGAAACGAGACCAT
>DAOQBX010000378.1:0-2394 GCA_035340155.1 Anaerolineales bacterium
GGCGCGGGTTACCCTGGCGGGTTGTTGCTCACTTTCCAGCAGTGATGCAACCAATCCCGCCTGCATTCGTTATATCTCCCAGAGAAAATCCAAGGAGTAACGAATGAACTCATCCAATATCGAACAAAAACCCGGACTTGTCACTGCCATTGCCCTGATGACCCTTATCAGCGGCGTGATCAATCTTTTCTGGGGCTTCATCGCTTCCGCCACGGCACTCGGCACGATCGTCGGTGTGATCTGCCTGCCCATCACCATTCTGCCCACCATCCTGGGCATTTTCGAGATCATCTTTGCGGCCAAACTTCTGAGCGCCCAGCCGCAACCCACCCAGCCATCCACCGCGCTGGCTGTCTTTGAGATCATGACCTTTATGTTCGGTAATATCTTCTCGATGGTCGCGGGCATTCTTGTTTTGGTCTTTTATAACGATGCCGCTGTAAAGAACTATTTTGCGCGTCTCAACGGGGCCACAGCGGTCACTCCGGCCCGGGCGGAGCCGCAGCCCGAGTTTCAGCCTGAAGCGCTGCCGGAGATCGTGGAAGTACTGCCTGAGGAACCCTCAGTCCCTGCACTGCCTGAGATTCCAGAACAGCCTGAAAAGCCGAAGCGTACCCGTAAAGTTGCGGGCAAGTAAACTTAAGAACAGCCACCAAAGTGTGGCTGTTTTTACGCATTTGCAACCCATCTAACCTTCCCCTTTGGAAAGTTCTGATGTATCCTTGCAAAAATTTTTTCCAACAATAAAAGGAGAGCCATTCATGAAATCACAGTATCGAATGTTATTTGTTTTTCTTGGCATCATGCTGGCCGTCAGCCTGGCGTGTAGCGCCCTGGGTGGGAATACCCCTGTAGCGCCTGCGACGGAAGAACCGCAGCAGCCCACCGACGCCCCACAGCAGCCGACCAAGGAGCCGCAGCAACAGCAGCCCACGCCGGAACCGCAGCAGCCGACCACCAATGAAAACGGCCTGGTCACTTTCACGGATGGGAACAACCTTCTGGCCTTCGACCTGCCCGGCGACTGGACCTACGAGCACACCGACCACGGCGATGCGATCTATTCAGATGTGACTGCCTACACCGACACCTTCACCGCCCCGGATGAATCTGCGAAGATTGAAAGCCTGGTTATGTTTGCCAACCCGGATGTGAAATTCAACAACTCCACCAGCCAGGCGGTCGCCCTGGATATTCTGAATACCTACTACAGCAGCACAGGCAAGAATAACGGCGACATCCGCATCTCCACCACCAAGATCCAAGACGACGGCTCATTGCTTTTGAAGTGGAGATCCAAAGGCGGCAACTACTCCGGCGCTTCCTATTTTGAAGTGCGCGGCGAAGATAAGGGGACCTGGCTGATGTTTACCGCGTGGTGGTCGAACGATGTAGACCAGACCATGCTGGATACCATCGACGCTGCGATCGTATCCTACCGCATTCCATAGAACGCAAATTTCTTTCAAATAGCAAGAAACAAGCCTACAGTATTAAACAAGACAGCCGCCTTTCGAAGTCAGGCGGCTGTCTTGTTTTCATTTATTTTCGTTTGCAGTTGAAAAAAATCGCAGTCATCAACGATCTGGTTTGCTTTATTCAAAAGTGTTCCATTTTCTCACAGGAGTATTTTCATTAATTTCCACTTGTTATTTCCATTTCTCCGTAAAGGCACGTTTTTTTGATCCTTCATTGCTTACCGAAAAAGACCTCGGTCAACTTCCCGGCTTCGACCTGGACAATACGCTCGCGCAAGCCGGAGGGGTCGTTAAATGCAACTTTATAAAGGCCAGAGGGCAGGTTATTCAGGACAGCATCTTCGGCATTATGCTCAAAACCTTTGGTGTAGGAAGTGACGTAATAAACAAACAACGGTTCGTCGCTTCCCTCAGCAAGGCGGGTAATGACGAGCGGACGTTCATAATTTCGTTCCGTATCCATGCCCAGGGTGATGGACAAAGCGCCCGCGCCGCTTTGAGGTAACAGCCATAATTCGGGATTCTCGGTCGAAAAGTATTGGGTGTAATCGTCACCCTTGCGGACCTCAAAATGGAGATGGCTGCCTGTGGCTCCCCCTGTCGCCCCGACCTCGCCGATCACATCCCCGACCTTGACATGATCTCCGACCTTGACCGAAATCTTCGAGAGGTGCGCGTACAAGGTATGGAGACCGTCCGTGTGTTGAATGACGACCACATTCCCGTAGAAATTATTCCACGGGCTGAACTTGACGGCTTTGTCGGAATCTGCGAAGACCACTTCCCCATCCCCGGCGGCGTGGACGGGAGTGCCGAAGGGATTCTGAAACTCATCGCCATGATGCGGGTCGCGCGTGCCGTTCTGGGTGGTGCCATACAGATAGGTCAGGTCTACAAGGTCATTGCCTGGCAGCAG
>DAOQBX010000379.1:0-2393 GCA_035340155.1 Anaerolineales bacterium
CTTGCCGTGGATATTCGCGCTAAGACAGCCACCCAGGGTGGTGCGCATCGTGCCGGAGACAACAGGCGGCCACCAACCCTCCGGCTCGACCTTCTGCCAGAGTTTTTCCAAAGTGACGCCCGGCTCGCATCGCACCACGCCGGTAGTTGGGTCCCATTCCAGGATCTGATCCATCGCCGTGAAGTCCAGCACGATCCCGCCGCCATTGAGCGCAGCATCGTTGTAACTACGTCCCGCTCCGCGCGCAGTGACGGTCAGTCCCTGCTGTTTGGCTTGCTTGAAAGCAGAGTAAATCTCCTCGCTGTTGCGCGGCTTTAGCAAATATGCAGGTGCCTTGAGAGAGTGGCCAAAGTTTTCGAGTTGAGTGAAGGTTGTACGCATGGCATTAGATAATGAAACCCTAAAGGCCTCAAAGACTTTTAGGGTTTACCAGGTTAGAAGGATAGCCGCCTGAAAATAAAGGATGGGATATGCCGGATGATGAGCATGATAAATTGCCAGAAGAACGGCGTGTAGATCGACTGCTTGCGTTTGCACATGGCTTTGTAAATGTCATCCACCGCCTGCTCGACCGGAATGGCAAAGGGTGTTGGCCCCACCGCGGCTTTGAGCATTTCGGTTTTGACGAAGCCCGGTTTGACCGTCAGTACGTTCACGCCGTGGCGCGTGAGCCGGTTGCGCAGCGCCTCAAGATAGGTTGCCAACCCGGCTTTGGAGGTGTTGTACCCCGGGTTGCCCACACGGCCGCGATCTCCAGCCACTGAAGCGATCCCCACGATCTGACCGGCCTGCGCGCTTTGGAACATTTCCGCCACCGGGCTGAGCCAGGCCATCGCGCCGATCAAGTTGATCTCGATCATCCTGCGATCGTTCTCGAAGTTGTATCGATCGTTTCCGCCGGGCGGGTAATTAACCCCCGCCATAAGGATGAAAGTATCCAGTCCACCGAGGTCCATCACGATCTTTTGCAACAGGCCGGGAACTTCGGCGTAATGAGAAACGTCATGCGGATATGCCAGTGCATGCGTCTCGCCTGCCTGGTTGATCTCGGCGCACAAAGCGGTCAATTTATCTTTTTGACGGGCGACCAGTGCAATGCGATACCCCTCTTTTGCCAATCTTCGGGCAAGTGCGGCACCCATTCCTTCGGAAGCGCCGACCACAATGGCGCGGCGGCGTGGATTTAACGGTGTGACTGGGTCAAGATCGGATGTTTCAGACACTTAATACCTCGATCAAATTGTGTGGAATTCATTCTAACACAGTCGAAACTTCGAAATACCGAAAGTGTTGAATAGTACAAAAGAGTTCTTGTGGTAATGAGAGTGAAGTGAAACAATACTCATAATGAACGATACCCCGATAAGAACTGGAAGCACATTTGCCCGTGCGTGGGAGGTCATTGCCCAGGATGAATCTATTTCAGCCGAGGAAAAAAGGGCCATTCTCAAAATGATTCAGACTCTCGCCGAAGCCGCAGACCGTTCCTCAGAGGACTCAGGGGGTTCTCCGCAGATCATTACCCAGGAAGTCATTTCCAGACATTCGCTGCTCGCCACGGTCAAACATCAGGCCGACGAACTGGATGCTTTGAAACGCATCAGCCTCAACCTGACCTCCAGCCTCGACCTTCAAGAGGTGTTGGATACCGTGGTGGTGGAAGCCATGGGCCTGATCCGCAATGCACGGGCGGTCCACATCTTTCTTTATGAGCGCGGACAGCTGGAGTTCGGCTCTTCGCTGGATTCGGGGGGAGCCAAAAACATCCCGATCTGGCTACCGCGCAAAAATGGGCTGACCCATTCCGTCATCCACAAGAGGGTGCCCATCATTATTGAAGATATGTTCAACAGCCCGTTGTACAAAAATAGCCCGATCCCCTTATCGGGATCCATCATCGGCATTCCGCTTACTTTTAAGAACGAGATCGTCGGGGTTTTGAATCTGTCACGCAGCGTGAAGGGACACTTCACCCGTTCCGAACTCCGCCTGATCAACCTGCTGGCCGACCAGGCCGCAGTCGCCATTTACAATGCCAACCTCTACAAACGTGTAAATCAAATGGCGAACACAGACAGCATCACCGGCCTGCCCAACCGCCGTGCGCTGGATGAGCGCCTTCAGGAGGAATGGCAGTACGCCAGCCGCATGAGCACCCACTTTGCGGTGGTGATGATGGATATGGACGGCTTCAAAGCAGTGAACGATACCTTCGGTCACAAAGTCGGCGATGATCTCCTGTATTCTTTGTTCAATTTTCTCGCACAAAAAATGCGCAGTTCCGATTTTTTAGCGCGTTACGGCGGCGACGAATTGACCCTGGTAATGCGCGGCACCGATCTGACCGCCGCCGAGATCGTCACCCAAAAAGTGATCGACCTGATGAAGGAATT
>DAOQBX010000380.1:0-2388 GCA_035340155.1 Anaerolineales bacterium
CCCTTGACCGTTACAACCCGACCACCAATTCCTTCTCGCATTTTGAGCCATCGGAGACCGGCGTTAACGAGACCACGCGGTTTGCAGTGTTCGCCATCTACGAAGATGCGAACGGGGTGCTATGGGTCGGCTCGAACCGCGGGCTGATGTTGTTCGACCGCAAAAAGAACACCTTCCTGAGGTTTCAATCGGAAGACTCCAAGAAAGAAGACTTAAGCAACAACAAGATCAACGTCATTCTCGAGGACAACAAGGGGAACCTGTGGGTCGGCACCTTCGATGATGGCTTGAAACGCATCAACAAAGAGCGCGATGGCATCACCGATTTCCGGCATGATCCATCCAACCCAGCCACGCTTTCTAACAATTCGGTCATGTGCATCTACCAGGATTCAAAAGGCACGCTCTGGGTGGGCACACATGGCGGCGGCCTGAGTCGATACAACCCCGGCACCGGCACGTTCACGCACTTTACCGAGAATGAAGGCTTGCCCAACAACGTTATCTACGGCATCCTTGAGGACGATCAAGGGAACTTGTGGCTCAGCACGAACTTTGGCCTTTCCCGCTTCGACCCGAAAACCCAAACCTTCCGCAATTTCACCGCCAGCGACGGGCTGCAGAGCAATGAGTTCAACCAGAATGCCTATTCAGCAGACCCGGCCGGGGTAATGTATTTTGGGGGCATCAACGGCCTGAATATCTTCATGCCGCGCGAGATCAAAGACAACCCCATCACTCCTGGCATTGCGATCACCGCCATCACGCTGGATGGCGTCCCCCTGACCTCTGATCGAAGCACGGAATATCTTGATGCCATCACCATGGAATGGCCTCGGGACTCGTTCGAATTCGAGTTCGCTTCTTTTTCCTTTGAGCAGCCCAGCAAGAACCAATACGCTTATATGCTTGAAGGGTTCGACAGCAACTGGATCAACATCGACACCCAGCGGAATGGCCGCTATACCAACCTGCCCGGGGGAACCTATACTCTGCGCTTGCGCGGATCGAACAGTGACGGGGTATGGAACGAGCAGGGCATCGCCATGCAAGTGGTGGTGGTCCCACCATTTTGGGAGACCTGGTGGTTTGGCAGCCTGATGCTCGTGACCTTTGTCATTACCCTGGCAGGCGGGCTGCGCTGGCGTGTGAAGAATATCGAACGTCAAAACCGCGAACTGGAACGACTGGTCCAAAAACGCACAGCCGACCTGGAGAAACGCACCGGCGAGATCGAGGCGCTCTACCAGGCCGATGAAAAGATCCTGCGCAGTGTCACACTGAACCACATCTTCCAGACCCTGGTGGATGTCTCCATCTCGATCCTCAAGGCAGACCGCAGCGTGGTCTTCACCTGGAACGAAGCCCGGCGCAAGATCGTCCCGCGCGTTAGTCGGGGCTTCCAAGCAGAGACCCTGTCTGTGCTCACGTTCGAGATCGATGAAGGCATGATCGGCATTGCCATGAAGACCGGCCAGCCTGTGGTCGAGTCAGAAATAAATATGAAGAGCCTGCGCGAGAACATCCGCGCAGCGCTGCTAGAGGAAGGCATTCAATCTTATGCCCACTTCCCCATCGTGGTGGACGGCAAGGTCGTCGCAATTTTCAATGTGGCGTACACCCGTCCCAATGCGCTCACCAAAGATTCGGTGCGCCTTTTTACCGCCCTTGTCAACCGCGCTTCGCTCTCCATTGCCAATATGGAATTGTTCGAACAGACAAAGGACCTGGCCGTGATGGAGGAACGCAACCGCCTCGCCCGGGACCTGCATGACAGCGCCAAACAAAAGGCCTTTGCCGCCCTTGCACAGTTGGGAACTGTCAACGGGATGTCCAGGCTCATTCCACAGGAGATCTCTCCCCATGTAGGTGAAGCGGAGACTCTGATCTATGAGGTCATCCAGGAGTTGAACTTCCTGATCCAGGAGATCTACCCCATCGCCCTGCAGGAAAAGGGACTGCAAACCACGCTGCGCGAATATGTTTTTGAGTGGGAGCACCGCAACGACGCGATGGTCAACCTCACCATCCAGAATGACCGCTCTCTTCCGCTGGAGACCGAACAGGCAGTGTACCGCGTCATCCAGGAAGCATTGGCCAATATCGCCCGTCACAGCAAAGCCAAACGGGCCGATGTTTCCCTCGTTTATAATCATGAAGTGCTGCAAGTAGTGGTTTCGGATGATGGCTGCGGTTTTGATATGAACCAAAAAGCCAAGGGGTTGGGCTTCCGTTCGATGCGGGAGCGCATTGGCAGCATCCGCGGAACGTTACAAGTCCAAAGCGCACCCGGGCAAGGGACACGACTGATCATTCAAATCCCCATTCGCAGCAACACAGGAGATTAATCCATGAGACACCATCGCACCAGTATTCTGATCGTGGACG
>DAOQBX010000381.1:0-2381 GCA_035340155.1 Anaerolineales bacterium
ATCATCCCCGGCCTGCCCTCCGATTTCTTTGTTGCCACGCCCACGCTGGATTTCATCTCAACGCCCACCGGTACCCTATCCGCAGAAATGATGACGCAATTTGCTGTTGCCCCGGCTGGCCCTGCTGCCAAAGCGGAAGGTTGCGTAAAGGACAAGATCAACCTCAGTTTTCCGGAGCCCGGTGATGAGATTAAAGGTGCCATTGAATTAACCGGCACGGTAAATATCCCGAATTTCGGTTTTTATAAATATGAGGTCGCCCCGGCCGGGAGCGACACCTGGGCCACCATCGCGGCTGGGCGTGCTGTCATCAATGAAGGTCCGCTTGGCCGCTGGGATGCGACCGCCCTGACCCCGGGCGATTATCAATTACGCCTGGTGGTGGTCGATAACCAGGGTATTGAACTTTCCCCTTGTGTCGTGCCTGTGCGGGTCGTACCTGCGCAGTAGTTAAGGAATGAGCATGTCTGATATACAACTTCGTCCCACAGTTGCCACCGATCTTTCGCGCTTGATGGGGTTTGACCATTCCATCAAGAGCGACTCGGTCTGGCAATTGGAGTTGCGCCGCGATAATGGACAGGTCAAAGCCACGTTTCGAGAGGTGCGCCTGCCGCGCTCCATTCAGGTGGAATACCCGCACGACCCGTTCTCCCTTGCCGATGACTGGGTGCGCAGATCCATGATGTATACAGCGCAGATTGACTCAGGACCAGCCGGGTACGTTTGCCTGCTTGAACGGGGGACGGCCTCCGTGGTTTGGGTCACGGATTTGGTGGTGGAGGCGGCCAGTCGCCGCCGGGGTGTGGGGAGCGCCCTGTTGACCGCTGCTCAATCCTGGGCGGAGTCCCGATCGCATCGCCGCATCATCTTTGAAGTTCAGTCCAAGAACCTGCCCGGCATCCGGCTTGCTCAAAAGCATGGCTTCGAGTTCTGCGGGTATAATGACCATTATTACCTCAATCAGGATGTCGCTTTATTTTTTGCCAAGGTGTTAAAATAAATTAACTACGCTGACCTTAGTCAGCGATTTATTGGAAGGGCCTGTATGATTAACGGTTGGTCGGAAACGTTTCTGGCGGGGATCCAGACGCTCAACCAGATATTAACGGCGGGGATCGCAATTACGGCTTTTTCGCTATTCCTGTATGCGCTTTCTTTTAACTTGCGCGACAGAGTGGCGAGGTCGTTTGCTATTATTCTGCTTTGCGTCGTCATCATCTTCACCACTGAAGCTCTGCAAGATAACACCATCTCGATCCAGACCCACGACCTGCTGCTGCGTTTGCAATGGTTTGGGTTGGTCTTCCTGCCCGCTGCCTATTTGCATCTTTCAGATGCCCTGCTGGTCACGGCAGGCCGTCCATCGCGGGGGCGCAGGCGGTTGGTGGTGCGCGGCATGTATGCCGGTTCGGTCCTTTTCCTTATACTGCTTGCACTTGGATATTTGCTCGGTCCCATTGTCCCCAATGGGGTTCCGGCTCCATACCTCCTCCGCACAGTGTGGACGGAGGTCTTCACGCTTTATTATGTGACAGCGATGGTCTGGGCGGGCGTGAACTTTTCGCGCGCCTATAATTTGATGCTGACCCGTTCGGGCCGCCGCCGCATGCTGTATCTCATGGCCGGAGCGACGGCCCCCGCCTTGGGCTCTTATCCGTACTTGCTGTTCGGATATGGACTCGCCTCGCAGCATCAATATCTCTTCTGGAGCGCAGCCACGGTCATTAATGCCCTGGTGGGGGCATTGGTCATCGTGATGGCCTATGCCGTGGCGTTCTTCGGCGTCTCCTGGCCGGACCGTGTCATCAAGAGCCGCCTCTTCAAATGGATCATGCGCGGCCCCGTGACCGCATCCGCGACCCTGGCTTTGATGACGGTTGTGCGGCGGGGCGGTGAGTTGCTGGGAACACCCTACAGCGCCTTCGTTCCATTCACAGTGGTAGTGTCTGTGTTGTTGATGGAACATGCCATTACTTTTGCCGCGCCTTTGTGGGAGCGCTGGCTTTTCTTTGGCCGTGACCGCAGCGAACTGGAATTGCTCCAAAATGTGGAAGAGCGTTTGTTGACCCAGAGCGACTTGCAACAATTCCTCGAGGCCATTCTCGCCGCTGTGCGGGATCATTTGCAATCGCCCACGGCCTTTGTCGCTGCGCTTGACGACGAAACTCTCGCCCCCATTGTGGTGGCAGGAAACCGTTCCATGCTCGACCAGGAAAGTCTTCCCGAGGCTCTCAGTCAACTCAATGGTGATCCCCGCCGCGAATTCCAATGGGGAAGCTTCTGGGTGCTGCCTTTGCGCCTGCGCCGCCGCGCCGACATGGACCGCGACGAACAACCGCCATTATTGGGGTTATTGGGTGTTGCCCGCCACGAAAATC
>DAOQBX010000382.1:0-2378 GCA_035340155.1 Anaerolineales bacterium
GCTATGGAGATTCACGCATTCGGCAAATGGCAAAGGAACATGCGAAGGCGATCGTTGAAGTCCGCGCTATTTTGAAAGATCGTGGAACAGTGGGGAATCGTGATTTTGAGGCGTCGGATCGTAAAAAGACGCAAAGTTACCGCGGACGTAAAGACAGTGCGTTGGCTTTGTATTACTTGTGGCGTATCGGTGATGTAATGACGCATCACCGCGAACGTTTTGAGCGAGTCTATGCCCTGACAGAGAATGTTGCCCCCAAAGAACTGATCTACGCAAAGACCCCGGAAGAGGCGGATCGTTTTCTGGTTAAGAAAGAGATCAGTTTTGGTGGCATTACGCGGATTCAGCGTACCGGCGATTCGTATGGTCGCGGCGAGCCGGACCGGGCGGCGAAGAAACTTCTTGAAGGCATGTTGGCAGACGGCGAGATCATCCAAGTAAAAGTGGATGGACTGAAGACTGTCCAATATGCATTGGCAGAAGATGCAAAGATGATCACAGATTTGAGCGCTGATCGTACTCCCAGGGCGTGGAACCCTTTGGGTGCAACGACGAATGAAGAAGCCGTCTTTCTTGCACCGTTGGATCATGTCAGTGCGCGTGGACGGGCGAAAGATCTATTTGGCTTTGAATATGTTTGGGAAGTGTACAAGCCTGAACATCAACGCAAGTTTGGCTATTATGTGTTGCCCGTTTTATGGGGAGACCGGCTGGTTGCTCGTTTTGACAGCAAATTGGATAGAACGACGAACACGTTTATTGTGTTGGGTTTGTGGCTTGAAGATAAGGCCCTTGCCAAAGATGGAGCCTTTGCCGAAGCCCTGGCGCGTGGATTCGCCCGCTTTGTTAATTTCCTTGGGGCAGAAAAAATGGATGTAAAGGCAATCTCCCATCCGCTCTTGCGAAAGACGGCAACTTTATTTCTCTAGCGCCAGACAACTTAAAAATGAGGGTCGAAAGCGGTTGAAATGCACTGCTTTTAACCCTCCGCTTCATGGTGTTTGGGCGCCAGTTTATACATGGAAATTTTCCCGCCTTCATCATGCAAAGTGAATCCGTTTTTCTGTAAGACCTTTTGCGAAGCAATATTGTGATTTGCCACCTCTGCAAACAACGGACGGATTTGAACCAGGGATAAAAATTCTTTCACCGCTGCGCTGGCGATCCCGCGCCGCCAGAATTCGCGCCCGATCCAATAGCCGATGCGCTGTTCATACCTGACCTCTTTCCAGCAGACGATGTGACCCGCGATCCTGTCCTTGTAAATGATGACGCGGGCTACAACAGCCTTGTTCTTCATAATGCCCTCCCAATGCCGCATGAATTCGCCGCGATCCTTCGCAGGGTAAGCCGACATGGCAACGGCTTCAGGGTTGCGTTGTTGCTCGAACAAGACGGGCAGGTCGCTTTCGACGACGAGGCGCAGGAGAATTTTTGCCAAGGAGATCTTCCTCTTAATGATATGATTTAGGATATTGAGTATAGCAAACCCAAGGCGGTATTCCAACTTTTGAAACCATGAGACGATTCTACTATTCCTCCCTTTTTCTTATGATGGTGCTCGCTTCCTGTTCGCCCCGCAACCTGGTCGCTGCGCCGGAACCTTCCATTACGCTGGAAGATTGCGCACTTCCAACTGCTGTGGGTAGGCAGGTGGATGCGCGTTGTGGGACGTTGGTCGTTCCTGAAGACCGTGCGAACCCCAACGGCCGTATGATCGATCTGAACATTGCAGTCATTCCAGCCATCAAGCGCAACCCGGAGGCAGATGCCCTCTTCCTTCTCGCAGGCGGACCCGGTCAGTCGGCCGTGGAGGCATTCCCTGTCATGATCGCGTTGATGTCCCAGGTTCATGAGGGACGCGATATTGTGCTGGTGGATCAGCGCGGCACGGGCGAGTCCAATCCGCTGCGTTGCCTCGACCCCGAAGATGAGACCCTGTCAGATGAGCAGGTGATGGCGAAACTCAAAGATTGCCCCAAAACACTCGACGCCGATCTGCGCTATTACACCACCGAGATCGCCATGACCGACCTCGATGAGGTCCGCGCGGCCCTGGGCTATGAGACGATCAATATCTATGGCGCTTCATATGGGACGCGGGCCGCATTGACCTACCTGCGTATGTTCCCCGAGCATGTCCGCACGGTGACGTTGGATGCCGTGGTGGACCCCGGCTTTGTCATGTTCATGGATGCAGCGGAGGATGGGCAGGCAGCGCTGGACCAGTTCTTCGCGCGGTGCGAAGCGGATGAGGCTTGTCAGTCTGCCTTCCCGGAACTGCGAACTGAGTTCGAGAGTCTGCTCGCTCGTTTGGAGGAAACTCCTGCTCAGATCACCATTCCGCATCCGCTTACTAATAAACCGGTGAATCTGAC
>DAOQBX010000383.1:0-2362 GCA_035340155.1 Anaerolineales bacterium
TGGCGTCCCGGCGAAAGCATCACCCTATCCAAAAATCCGTACTATTTCAGGGCAACAGATGGTTTTCCGAAACTCGATGTTCTGAAATTCCGCTTCACCCCTGACCCGGATACAGCCCTGTCCGATCTGATTGCAGGCAGCTGTGACATTCTCGACCCAAGCATAAACCTTGAGAACCATGTGGGGCTTTTGCAGGAGATGCAAACCGCCGAACAGGCCCAGGTCTTTTATTCGACCGGTATGTCCATCGAATGGCTTGGCCTTGGGCTTGTTCCCGCATCCTACGACAACGGCTACGATATCCAGAAAGACCGGCAGGATCTATTTGCTGACCTCTACACCCGCCAGGGCATCGCCTACTGCCTCGACCGTCAATCCATTGTGGATAACACCTTGTTCGGGCTGACCACTGTCCCAACCACCTATGTGCCGATCGAACACCCCGTGTTCGATGAGAATATCAAAGGCATCCCCTACGACCCGCAGATTGGTATTTCCTTGCTCGAGCAGGCAGGCTGGCTGGATGAAGATAACGACCCGTCCACGCCGCGCCGTGCATTGAACAATGTGGAGAACGTCTCCTACAATGCCGTGCTGGAGTTGAACTATTACACCACCACTTCCACCCAGCGTCGCCAGGTGGCAGGCATCCTGGAGAAATCGCTTGAAGAATGCGGCATCGGTTTGAACGTCAAATATCTGACCGCCAACGAACTCTACACTGGTGGTCCGAACGGATTGCTTCTGGGTCGTCAGTTTGACCTCGCTGAATATGCCCTTGGAGTGGATGGTATTGAAGCGCCTTGTGAATGGTTCACCAGTTCAGAGATGCCGTCCGCAGAGAATTTGTGGAGCGGCACCAATGTGACCGGTTTCAAGAATAAGGATTACGACCAGGCCTGTCGCGATGCGCAACTCGCCCTGCGCGACGGCCAGGAGTACCTTAATGCGATCCGTCAGACCGAGATCCTCTTCTCCGAAAACCTTCCAGCCATCCCGCTCTACTATCGACTCCGCATCGCTGCTGCCCGCCCCGATGTATGTCAATTCCAACTGGATGCCACGGCCAACCCGCTTTGGAATATTGAAGCGATCGGCGTTGGTGATGCCTGTCAAAACTGATTGGAATCCCGTATTTGAAGTTTGCTATAATTTGCGTGTTGAAACATCAGGAAACCCATCGTTTTATTCCACTATAAATACCTTCCCGGTGTTGGATTAGGAAATTATGGAACGCAGAATTTTGCTGGTTGACGATCATCGCGATATCTTGCGGCTTCTGCACGCCACTCTCGACACGCTCAAGAACAAGGACCTCAAGATCATGGAGGCTCCTTCCGGTGAAGAGGCGCTGCTTGAATCCACGCGCCACAAGGTGGACCTGTTGGTGACCGATTACAAACTGCCCGGCATGAGCGGACTTGAGTTGATGCACAAGATCCGCGCCCGTCATCCTGAGGCGAAGGTAATCCTCATCACCGGCGTGACCGATAAAAAGACCCGTGAAGAGATCTTCAATGCCGGAGCGCTGGCCATTTTTGACAAGCCCATTTCCATGGCCGATTTTTTGGATGCTGTTGAACGCGGACTGGGCCTGGTGCAGACCATTTTCCCGACTGAGAAGCCCGGCCCGCAGGTGGAGGAGCGACACTCTCGCGTATCAGACCTGCTCGCCAACTTCAGGCAGGATATCAAAGCCGATGCGGTCTTTCTGCTCAATGACCGTGGGCTGGTGCAGGCTCGTACGGGCGATCTGCGCGATCCCAGCATGGAAGTCTCGCTTATCTCCACCTTGATGGCCTTTCATGCCCCAAGCCTTAAAGTGGCACGCATCAATCATCAGGAAATGTTGAACCTGTATCATGTCTTTCGGGGAGGAGATCACGATATGCTCTTCATCCCTGTCACCCCTCAATATGCCCTCCTTGTCGCCGGGAATGGGCTTGCAGCCGAAGATCGCGCTGCGGATACTTTACACAGCCTGTTTGCCCTGCGTGATCAAATGGAAAAGGCCCTTAAGTTCATGGGCGTGGCCGAAGAGCTGAGCGCCACTTCCAATGTCTTGACTGTTCCCGTCTCCAAAGTGTTGGCCGAGAAATTGGCTCAGGCATCTCCCGCCCCGGAAATGGAAGCCCTTCTCAAACAAGCCAACGCTGGGAAAGGACAGCCGCAAAATGCGGATGACTTCTGGAGCGAAGCGGCGGAGAAACATGCCAACAAACCGGCCAGCCCGGAGGTGATCTCATTTGACGAAGCCCGCAAGATGGGCATCCTCCCGGACGACAAATGAATTTGTGATACAATTTCGCCCGCACTGGGGCATGGTGCAATGGCAGCACACCAGCCTTTGGAGCTGTGGATC
>DAOQBX010000384.1:0-2356 GCA_035340155.1 Anaerolineales bacterium
CCACTCGCCACAGGTGGAAAGTTCTTTCAAAATCGCCTTGTCGCGGATCGCTACGAAACGCCAGGCCTGGTTGTTCTTTGAAGACTGCGAACGCCGACCCGCGTTCAAAATGGCACGGATCACATCATCGGGCAGCGGCTTATCCTGAAATTTCCTCACCGCGCGCTTCATTCGAATGGCTTCTGAAACATTCATCGGTCACCTCGGTTTAATGCTGGTGGCAAAGTATAGCACCTCTCTTGTTTGTGTGGATTTTGTAAAAAGCACCCTGCGCTGTAAGAATCAGGTTGGACCTCTCATCTAATTTTAAAATTTTCACCTTATAGTAGATTCAACAAGCAGCTCGCATTTTTAGTTCTCCATTTACTGTTACAAGGAACTGTGCATGAGCGAATCAGATGAAACCAATATGGAGCGGTTCAAAAAGGGGATGAAGAATATCGCTTCGCTTCTGCGGCGGGGGCTGCCCTTTGCCTCGGGAGTCTTTTCCGCCCTTCTGGCTATTCTCATCTATCACTTCATCGTTGTCCAGCCGCGTCAACTCAGCGCGGCGGATGTTAATGCGTCGGTCGCTGCTGCAATGGCATCGGCAACACCGCCGCCTGCATACTCGGCTCAGGTCTATCAGATCATCCAGCCGTCATTGGTGCTGATTCAGACGGAGGAAAAGCATCAGCAAGCCGAATCAGATTTCGGCCTGGGAAGCGGCGTGATCGTCGATAGTTTTGGTGACATCCTCACCAGTCTGCATGTGGTCAAAGGTGCGACCCGCATCAAAGTCACCTTTGCAGATGGGACCGAGTCCGAAGCGCAGATCGTCGACGAGACGCCGGAACTCGACCTGGCGGTCATTCAGGCTGTGGATACACCGTTGTTGGTTGTGCCTGCGGTGTTGGGTAACCCCAACGCCATGCGGGTGGGAGATGAGGCTTTTGTGGTGGGCAATCCCTTCGGTTTATACGGTTCGATGAGTTCGGGGGTGATCTCGGGTTTCGACCGTGTCTTTCGGGTGCCGAACAGCAATATCGAGATCCCCGGCATGATCCAGTTCGACGCAGCGGCGAACCCCGGTAATTCCGGCGGGCCATTGTTGAACCGCTATGGGCATGTCATCGGCATTGTCACCGGGCTTGTCAACCCTACGGAAGAAAACTTCTTTGTGGGCATTGGGTTTGCCGTTCCCATCAATGTGGCGGTGGGCGGGATGGGCTCGCCGCCATATTAGGTTTTTTATCGTAGGGGCAACCTGCCCGTTGGGCGCAAGTCATTCTGATCTATATTGAAGGGTTGCCCTTATTTGGGCAGCAACCCAAAAGGAGACTCAGGCATGGATCAAACATCAAATCGTGAGAACAAACTTCCAATGGAACGTGTACTGTATGAAGTGAAGAAGATCATCGTTGGGCAGGACCATTTATTGGAACGACTGATCGTAGCCCTGCTTGCCCGCGGGCACATCCTCGTGGAAGGGGTGCCGGGCCTGGCGAAGACGATGGCGATCAAAACGCTGGCTGATTCCATTGGCGGTGAGTTCAAGCGCATCCAATTCACGCCGGACCTCGTCCCTGCGGATTTGGTTGGAACGCGCATCTACAACCAAAAGACGGGCGAGTTTAACACCTCACTGGGACCGGTGTTCACGAATCTCCTGCTGGCCGATGAGATCAACCGCGCACCTGCCAAAGTTCAAAGCGCCCTGCTCGAAGTGATGCAGGAACGCCAGGTGACCATCGGTCGTGAGACCTTCAAGGTGCCCAATCCATTTTTGGTGTTGGCCACGCAAAACCCCATCGAAACCGAAGGGACATATGCCCTGCCCGAAGCGCAGGTGGACCGCTTCATGCTGAAGGTGTTGATCGGGTATCCAACTACTACTGAAGAGTTTGTCATCGTGGAGCGTATGACGGGGGCAGTTCAAGCCGTGCAAAAGGTCCTGAATACAGATGAACTCCTGGAATTGCAAAAGAAGGCGGATCAAGTCTATGTAGACCCGTCGCTGATCGAATATGCTGTCAAAGTAGTCACGGCCACCCGCAGCCCGAAAATTGTGGGCCTGCCGGAACTTGAACCGTACATCACCTTCGGAGCCAGTCCGCGCGCTTCGATCAACCTCATCCTCACCGCCAAGGCGTTGGCGTTCGTGCGCGGACGTAATTACGTCCTGCCACAGGATGTGGTGGATATGACGCTGGATGTCATCCGTCATAGGTTGGTGCTTTCGTACGAAGCGCTGTCCGATGAAATTTCAAGCGATGAAATTTTGACAAAGATCCTCGACTGTATTCCGATCCCCGTGGTGCCATTGAATGAACACTTCAACGTCCGCGCGAACTCCTGAGCGAATCCTGCACCGGCT
>DAOQBX010000385.1:0-2342 GCA_035340155.1 Anaerolineales bacterium
CGCCATTATCGAGGGGCGTGAGTTCCGTTCAGGTGAAGCGCGCGAGGTGGTGATCGACCGCAATGTGGCCCTTCGCAGCGGCATCCAGATCGGCGATTTGATCCAGATCCGTTCCACACAAGGCACGACCGATGAGTTCTTTGATCTCAAAGTGGTTGGTATGGTGGATGGGCAGTCTTACTTCTTCCAGCCCACCATCTTTGTCCCGGCGGCAACGTGGGAGAAGATTCGGCCGCAGTCAGAATCGGAATTGAACAGCGATACGCCGTATCCCAACATTGTGGCGGTGAAACTGAGCGACCCGGCCCAGATCGAAGAGATGAAGGCCCGTTTGTTGGAGCGCGTCCCGAACATCGAAGTGACCGATATTCAGACGACCATCAATAATATTCCCGGGTACTCCGCCCAGCAAGGCACGGTGCAGGCTCAGGGCTTCTTTACCTTGCTCATTGGCATTCTTGTCATTGGCGGTTTCTTCCAGATCCAGATCCTGCAAAAGGTCCCGCAGATCGGCGTGCTGAAAGCCATTGGCTCCTCGAATGGCATGGTCGGGCTTTCGGCGGTGATCCAGATCATTATAGTGACTGCCCTCGGCGTTGGGATCGGAGGAGGGCTGACCTATTTGTTCTCGCTGGGTTTCCCTCCCACCATTCCGCTGGTATTCAACGGCACCCGTTCGCTTATCGCAGTATTGCTCCTGCTCGCCATCGGCCCCGCCGGCGGCATGGTCTCCATCATTTATGCAGTTCGAATTGAGCCGTTGAAAGCGCTCAGGCTAGGGTAGGAACAATGAATACGATTGCTCTTGAAGTTCGTGATCTCGTAAAAACCTTTTCGCTCGATGGCGCGACCATCACTGCCGTGGATAATGTCTCTTTTCAGGTGCGGGCGGGCGAGTTTGTTGCGCTTGTGGGGCCGAGTGGTTCCGGCAAGACCACGCTGTTGTCCATTCTTGCAGCCCTGCTTTCCCCGACCAGTGGACAAGTGTTGATCGACGGCCAGGACCTGGCGAAGATGAATGAAAAGCAGCGCGTCAAACTCCGCCGCGAAAAGATCGGTTTCACCTTCCAGTCGAACAACTTGATTCCGTTTTTATCTGCCCGCGAAAACGTGGAATATATGCTTCGCCTGAACGGCGCCATGAATCGTGCCAACCGTTTACGCTCGGATGAATTGCTGGCCCGCCTGGGTCTTGCAGACCGCTTGCACAACCTGCCGGCCCAAATGTCGGGCGGACAGCAGCAGCGTGTAGCCATTGCGCGCGCGCTGATCCACAACCCGGCCGTGGTTCTGGCGGATGAACCTACCGCATCGCTCGACACCGAACGGGCCTTTCAGGTAGTGGAAACTTTTGCCCACCTCATCCATGAGAATGAACGTGCGGGCATCATCGTGACCCACGACCTGCGCATGTGTCAGTATGTTGACCGCGTTTTGCAGATGCGCGATGGGAAATTGGTGCGTGTGGTCGAAGACCGCAATGAGATCCTGGAACTTGCCGGAGCGGCGGTGCATTAGAAGGGCGCTGGAATTTCTTTATTAAAACGAACACACCCCGAAATCTTCGGTGTGTGTTTTTGTTTCTTGATAAGACTACGCGGTTTCGAGGTACTTGGTGATCTCATAGTCTGTTACGCGCAGGCGGAACTCATCCCACTCTTCCCACTTTGCCCGCAGGTAGGCTTCGAACAGGTAATCGCCGAGCGCAGATTTGAGCACATCGTTCTTTTCCAGTTCGCTCAGTGATTCAGCCAGCGAGCCGGGCAATTCGGTCACATCCAGTTTGGTGCGTTCTTCCTTGTCGAGGTGATAGAGATTGATATTGTTCAACGGCTTGGAAGCCTGCATGTTCTTCTCGATACCATCGAGAGCGGCTGCCAGCATGACGGTGAAGGCCAGGTACGGGTTGGACGAGGGATCGGGGAAGCGCAGTTCGGCGCGGACAGCCTTGTCGCGGCCTTCGGTGTAGCGTGGAATGCGGATCAACGCCGAGCGGTTCTGCTGCGCCCAGCCGATATATACCGGTGCTTCATAACCGGGCACAAGACGCTTGTAGGAGTTTATGGTCGGGGCGACCACACCGGCGAGCGCCCGCGCGTGATGCAACTGACCGGCGATGAAGGAATATGCCAGCGGCGAAAGGTGCGCGGCATCCTTGGCATCAAAGAACAGGTTTTGCCCGGTCTTGGTGTCGAACAGCGATTGATGGCAGTGCATACCGGAGCCGTTAATACCGTAGACCGGTTTGGGCATGAACGAAGCCACCAACCCGTGCTGGGCGGCGATCGCTTTCACAGTGTATTTCAAGGTCAGGACGTTGTCGGCAGCCTTGAGTGCGTCCG
>DAOQBX010000386.1:0-2338 GCA_035340155.1 Anaerolineales bacterium
CTGCAAGCGGGGTAGCGACACCAGAGGTCAGCGCAACACCGAGGAGGATGAAACCTGCCTGAAGCGCCGTACGTCCGCGAAACGCCTGCAGATAGATCGGCATTAGGAATTCAGCGCCGAAGAGCGCAATGGTGGCTACATAACCGATCAGGGCTGCGTTAAGGAAGATGGGGTTGGCAAACAACCGCAAACTGGTCATTGGGTCCTTTGCCACATACAGCTCGACAATGGCATGGGCGATCAAGGCTGCAATACCGATCCCAAGGAAGGTCAAGGTGGAAGAGCCGGTCCAACCGTTCGTTTCAGCAATGCTGGCAGCGTACAATACCGAGCCGAATCCCACGACTGCAGTGATCAAACCAAGCGGGTCAAAAGCCGGTTTCTTCTCCACTTGATAATCGAGCAAAAAGCGCGAACCAAGAAAAACACCGATGATGCCAATGGGAACATTGATGAAGAAGATGTATCGCCAGATATTTGCATCCACCAGCCAGCCGCCCAAAATGGGGCCAAGGGCCGGGGCAAAGACCAGTGCAATGCCAAAATAGCCGAGGGCCGTTCCCTGTTCTTTGGGCGGAAAGGCGCGGTACAGTTGAGCAGGACCCAGGGGCTGGGCAATACCGCCGCCAAAGCCCTGAAGGGCACGTGCCGCGATCAACCACCCAAGCGATGGGGCAAAGCCGCACAAAAGGGAACCCACCACAAAGAGCGACAACCCCAACAGGTAAATACGTTTAATCCCAAATCGGTCTGCCAAAAAGCCGGAGATCGGAGTCGTAACTCCCAGGGACAGCACATAAACACTTAACACCCACTGGGCGTCAGCCAAACTGGCGCCGAACTCGCGGCGCAGGGTCGGAAAGGCGATGTTCACCACGGTCGAATCCAGGATGATCATGAAAATCCCAAACATGACAGAGATCAGGATCTTCCATTTTTGTTCCAACCCTTTTGGACGGTTGGCGGATGTTGTTTCAACGTTCATTTGAGGAACCTTTCATAGAAAAATAGTTTCTAACCTGAGTAACAGCAAGGAATAGACTCATGAGATGGGAAAAGTCTTACAACATAAAAAGCGGAGGCCAGAAATAGCCTCCGCTTTAGGACTTCTTTAATAGTTCAATAATTCGTCGTCCGGTCGATCAAGCCGCGTTCGCGGGCCAGTCGATCGCAGTAGCGGAAGACCCAAATGCTGATGGTCCCGAAGAAGAGGCTCAATCCCAGCATGATGCCGAGGATCTGTACATTACTGAAATTTGCCAGGGTTGGGAAGGCCTGTGCCACATTTCCAACCAGCGAGCGGCGCAGCAATTCAAGCCAATAGGTGGTCGGCACGAAGTACCCAACCGGTCGCAACCACTCCGGCAACACATCCAGCGGGAAGATCGCACCGCTGAAGATATAGAGTGCACCGGCAGTCGCTTCACCAATAAAGCCTTCGTGGCGGGCCACCGTCAAGGTGATACCCGCCAACAGCAGGCCCAGAAGCGCCAGCATCACCACGCCAAGGATCAACGTCGAAAAGAACAACAGCCAGTCCACTTCTGCAAAGTTGATCTTCACGTTCAGGAAGAGGATGCCTGCCGCAAGGGTGATAAAGACTGCAATGGAGCCGGTGATGAAGCGCGCCACGCCACGCCCGAGCAAATAGAGCGGGATGTAAATGGGCGCGATGTACATGTACTTGAGCGTCTTGTAATGCTCGCGATCATCCACAACCGCCCACGAAACGCCGGTCATCACCGCGCCGACATAGATATAAAAGGCATTGCCGAGATAAATGTATGGGAACAGGGCTGTGTCATACTTGCCGCCTGAAATGATGCCATACATAATGACCAATATCGCCGCGCCCGAGATGGGTTTAACGATGGAATACACTGCGAACAGAAATGGGTCGGTCCAGTTGGACTCGATCAGCCAGCCCAACCAGGCCGCCATGCGAAACGAACGCCATGAAGTTGAAGTTTGCATAACTCTCCTATATATCATTGCGAGAAGCGCCCATGTTCTTCACGACGAAGCAACCTCCAACTTGCTGGGATCGCTTTATCGGGCCAACGCCCTCGCTATGACATCCTATCTCCGACTTTCTGTAATTCTGCCTTCGCGCACCGCGATCTTTTCGATGTAGCCCAGCATGACCTTGGCCGTCACCACGAACACCACTGAAAGGACTGCCAGGATGATGATCTCCGTCTGCACGGTCAAAAAGCCGAACTGGAACCCAGTGGCGAAGACCAGTTGCCTCATCGCATCCATGCCCAGCGTAAGCGGGATGATCGACGCGCCCGCCGCCACCCAGAACGGCAGCGACTTGATCGGGAAATAAAAACCC